>JAQSXP010000202.1 GCA_029256605.1 Devosia sp.
ATCCAATCACCAGCGACTGGTGGCGCTGGAAACGCAGATGCAAGCGGCGGCGGAAGCGATGGACTTCGAGGAAGCGGCGCGGCTGCGCAATGAGATTGCCCGGCTCAAGGGAGAGGGTGGTGCTCCGGGCGAGGAGGGCGAGGGCACGGTGACGGTGGGCCAGCCGCCGCCGGGCGCGATGGGCCTCGGAACGCATGTGCCGGTGCGCCAGCCACCCAAAGGCTGGGTGAAACCGAAAAAGCCGGACCTGTTGACCAAGAACGTCAAGCCACGAGGCGGGAGTTAAGCCGTCGGCGTCAACTCAGCGCTTGTGCAGCCGCTCCTCGGCGAGTTGTTTGATTTCGCGTAGCTCGGCGATGGTGAGTTCGAGGTCGGCGCGCTGCTGTTCGAGGGAGGCAAGGCGTTGCTCGACCTTGCCGGCGAGCAGGTGGAGCTGCTCATTGCGGTCGGCGTCGTAGAGGCTGAGATAGTCAGAGATATCGCGCAGGGAAAAGCCGAGGCGCTTGCCGCGCAGGATCAGGATCAGGCGGGCCCGGTCGCGACGGCGGAAGATGCGGGCAGCGCCGACGCGTTCGGGCGCGAGCAGGCCCTTGGCTTCGTAGAAGCGGATGGCGCGCGTGGAAATGCCGAATTCGCGCGCCAGATCGGCGATGGCGAAGAGATCGCGGTTTTCCGGTTCGGCGCGGTTCATTTGCTCGCCGACCCGGGATGGCTTTTGGCGTATTCGGCGCGCAATTCCTTTTTGGAGAGCTTGCCAATCAGGGTCTTGGGCAATTCATCCTTGAAGATGATCTCGCGCGGCAGCTCGATCTTGTTGAGCCTATCGGTGAGGAAGTGCTTGAGCTCGGCTTCGGTCGCGGTTTGGCCGGACTGGAGCTTGACGAAGGCGACTGGCGCTTCGCCGCGATAGGGGTCGGGGGCGCCGATAACGCTGGTTTCCTCGACCGCGGGATGAGTGAGCAGGGCTTCCTCGATGACGCGCGGATACACATTGAAGCCCGAGCAGATGATGAGGTCCTTGATGCGGTCCACGAGGAACACATAGCCGTCTTCATCGATATGGCCGACATCGCCGGTGCGCAGCCAGCCATCGCTGAAGGCCTGCGCGTCCGCTTCGGGGTCATTGTAATAGCCGACCATGACCTGGGGGCCCTTGACCTGCAATTCACCATCGACCCCGATGCCCACGACCTCACCGCTGTCGACATCGACAAAGCGGATATCGGTGGCGGGCAGCGGCATGCCGATGCTCATGGGCTTGGAGGGAACGCGCAGCGCGGCGCAGCACACGACGGGCGAGGCCTCTGTGAGGCCATAGCCTTCGGCCAGGAGGGCCTTGGACTTGGTGGCAAATTGCGCGCGCACTTCGTTGCTGAGCGGGGCGCCGCCGGAAATGGCGACCTGCAGGCTTGCCAGCTGTTCGGGCTTGACGGCGGAGGAGCGCCCGAGGGCCGCCAGCAGCGTCGGTACCGCGGGCAGTACATTGGCCTTGGTGCGGGTGAAGAGGTCCAGCAGCGCCTTGAGCTCGAAGCGGGGCAGCATGATGACGGGGGTGCCGTTGCACAGGGGCACGTTCATGCAGGCCGTCATGGCGAAGATGTGGAAAAAGGGCAGGACGGCCACGACCTTGGAGGGCGGGTAGAACAGCTCGCACCCCCATTTGTCGATCTGGCTCATATTGGCCGAGATATTGGCGTGGGTCAGGAGTGCGCCCTTGGGCAGGCCGGTGGTGCCGCCGGTATATTGCTGGACGGCAATGTCGCGCTCGGGGTCTGTTGAGCGTGGTGATGCGATCGCGCGCGGGGGAGCGCTTGAGGTCGGCAAGGTCCTTGCGCTTGGCGATCGAATAGAGGACGCGCTTGGCGAGCGGTAGCGCTTCGGGGAAGTGGCAGACAACGAGCGACTTGACGTGGCCGGAAGCGGCGAGGGCCTCGGCCTTGTCAAAGATCTGCTTGAGATCGAGCGTGATCATCAGCTCGGCGCCGGCATTGCCCATGATGTGGCTGAGCTCGGGGACGGTATAAAGCGGGTTGCAGTTGACCACGGTGCCGCCGGCGCGCAGCACGGCGTAATAGGCAATGGGATAAAAGGGCGTGTTGGGCAGCATCAGCGCGACTCGACTGCCCTTGCCGATGCCGAATTGGTGCTGCAAGGCGCCAGCCAGAGCGATGATGCTTTTGGCCAGTTCGCCGAAACTGGTGGTGCCGCCCAGGAAGTCGAGCGCGACCGCCGAGGGGTTCTTGGCGCAGCCGGCCAGCACCTGTTCATGGACGGGGCGGGTATCGATGGTGATGTCCCAGCGGATGCCCTCGGGATAATTGGCAATCCAGGGGCGAAGCGGTCCCGGCTCGGGATTGACCATATCCATTGCTGTTTTCCTCCTGCCGTCCAGCGGGTGCGTGCCCGCTTGCGGGTAGGCGAGCCCGTTCAGGGCGCCTGTTTGCCCGGCAGTTTATCCCATGGGTTTACGTTAGCGTCAAACAATTGCCCGGGTTTTTGAAGGCTGCAGCGCAGGCGCTCTACGCATGGGGCGTGGAGTTGACGTTTACGTAAGGCTGGTTAGAGTGGTTAGGTGCCCGATGGTTGCGGGTGTGCCTCAAGGAGATGTTGCCGTGGCGTTGTTGCTGATTGTGCTGTCCCTGGTCGCCATCGCCGTGCTGGCCATCCGCGAAGCGCCGCTCTGGCAGTGGGGCGTGGCGGCCCTCGTGATCGGGCTGATGTCGGGCATCGATCTCGAAGTCGGTTATCGGCTGACGAGCGCGGGGCTGGTGCTGGCGCTGCTGCCCGGGATCGTGCTGCTGCTGTTGAGCCTGGCGCCGATCCGCAAGGCCGTGGTGATGCGCCCGCTTTATGGGGTGGTCAAATCCATGTTGCCGCGCGTCTCACGGACCGAGCAGGAAGCGCTTGATGCCGGCACTGTCGGGTGGGATGCGGAGCTGTTTTCGGGGCGGCCGGACTGGAGCAAGCTGACGGCCATCCGCCCGCTGACCCTGAGCGTGGAAGAGCAGGCATTTCTGGATGGGCCCACCGAGCAGGTGTGCTCGATGATCAATGACTGGCAAGCGCGGCATAATCTAGCTGATCTGTCGCCCGAGGTGTGGCAGTTCCTCAAGGACAACCGGTTCTTTGGCATGCTGATCGCCAAGGAGCATGGGGGCCTTGGGTTTTCGGCGCAGGCGCAATCCATGATCGTGTCCAAGATCGCCAGCCGCTCGGTGGCGGCGGGGATCACGGTGATGGTGCCCAATTCGCTGGGGCCGGGCGAGTTGCTGGAAAAATACGGCACATCAGAGCAGAAGGAGCGCTATCTCCGGCGGCTGGCGACGGGGCTCGAAGTGCCGTGCTTTGCGCTGACGGGCGTGCATTCGGGCTCCGATGCCGGGGGGATGCGCGATATCGGCGTTGTCACCAAGGGCATGCATGAGGGGCGCGAAGTGTTGGGGGTGCGCCTGTCCTGGGACAAGCGCTATATTACGCTCGCGCCCGTGGCAACGCTGCTGGGACTCGCCTTCATCCTCAAGGATCCTGAGAACCTGCTGGGGAAGGGCGAGCATATCGGCATCACGCTGGCGCTGGTGCCTTCGGACCACCCCGGGGTGGAGATCGGGCGGCGCCATTATCCCTCACGTCAGGCCTTCATGAACGGGCCGACCACGGGCAAGGACGTGTTTATTCCGCTCGATTTCCTGATCGGGGGCACGGCCTATGCCGGGCAGGGCTGGCGCATGCTGATGGAATGCCTGTCCACAGGGCGGGCGATCTCGCTGCCGGCCATTGGCACCATTTCGATCAAGCAAAGCCTGCGGGTGACCTCAGCCTATGCTCGGATCCGGCGCCAGTTCGGCATGCCGGTGGGGATGATGGAGGGGGTGGCCGAGCCGCTGGGGCGGATGGTCAAGAACGCTTATACCTATGAAGCCGCGCGCCGGCTCACTGCCTCCATGGTGGATGAAGGCCAACGCCCGGCGGTGATCTCCGCCTTGCTGAAATATCGCACCACCGAGGCGATGCGGGACACCATCGATGATGCCTTCGATATTCACGGCGGCCGGGCGATCCAGGACGGGCCGAGCAATTATCTGTTCGGGGGCTATATGGCGACGCCGGTCGCCATCACCGTCGAAGGGGCCAATATCCTCACCCGTACGCTGATGACCTTTGCCCAGGGCGTGTTGCGGGCCCATCCGTTCCTTTATCGCGAGATCCAGGCGGTGCAGAACCCCGACCGGGCGCAGGGGCTGGAGCAGTTCGATCAGGCTTTTGGCGGGCATACGCGCTTCATGCTGCGCAATATCGTGGCGAGTTTCCTGCATGGCGTAACGGGCGGCTCCTTTGCTTCGAGCCCGGCCGAACACGAGGCGGGTCGGTGGTATCGGCAGCTGCATCGCTACAGCCAATGCTTTGCGCTGGTGGCGGACTGGACCACGGTGTCGCTGGGTGGCGCGCTCAAGGCCAAGCAGCAGCTGTCGGGCCGCATGGCCGATATTTTGAGCGAGCTTTACCTGATGTCAGCGGTGCTCAAGCGCTTCGAGGATGAGGGGCGGCTGGCCGAAGATCGGGAACTGGTGGATGCCATCATGGCGGATCGCATTGCTGCCCTTGAGGGCAAGTTCGGCGAGGTATTCGCCAATTTCCCCAATCGGGTCATGGCTAATGCGATGCGGGTATTGTGCTTTCCGCTGGGGCGGCATGCCCGCCCGGCAGCGGATCGGGTGAACAACCGGTATGCCCGCGCCGTGCTGCAGCCCGGCCAGTTCCGCGACCGCATGACCACGGGCGCCTATGTGTCGATGGACCCCGATGATGTCACGGGCGTGCTGGAAGATGCGCTGCTTAAGGTCACCGAGGCCGAGGAGATCGAGGCGCGGTTCGTCAAGGCCGCCCGCAAGGGGGTGATCGAGCGCCGGCTCGACCGTGACGCCATTGCCGATGCGGTAGCGGCGGGCGTTCTGAACGACAATGAAGCGGGTATCATGCGTGCAGCCGACGCGGCGACGGAACGCGCGGTGCGGGTTGATGATTTCGATCCCGACAAATTGGCGGCTGAACCGGCGCGGAGGGCAGCGGAATGATCGAAGAGCTGATGGACACCCCCATCCTGCCCTTTGAGGGCGTGACGGGCTCGTGGCGCTTCCACAAGGACGTGGAGGATATCGGCTGGCTGACCATCGATAGCCCCGATGCGCCGGTCAATACGCTCAGCACCGCGGCGATCCTCGAGCTTGAAGAGCTGATCGGGCGCATCGAGGGGATGGCCGACAGGCGCGAACTCGTGGGCGTGGTGCTGCTGTCGGGCAAGGATAGCGGCTTTATCGCCGGCGCCGATGTGCGCGAATTCGATAAGATGGACCTGGCGCTGCTGCCAGACGCGCTGCGGCAGGCTCATAAACTGTTTGACCGGATCGAGAACCTCAAGATCCCGTTGGTCGCGGGCATTCACGGCTTTTGCCTTGGCGGCGGGCTGGAGCTGGCGCTGGCCTGCCACTACCGGATCGCGGTCAAGGACGAGAAAACCAAGCTCGGCTTTCCCGAGGTCAATCTAGGGATCTTTCCGGGTTTTGGTGGCACCGGCCGATCCATCCGCCAGGCCGGGCCGGTAGATGCCATGAACCTGATGCTCACCGGCAAGATGCTGCGGGCGGGCCCGGCGCGCGGGCTGGGGCTCGTCGACAAGCTGGTGCGCCATCGCGACAATCTGCGCTGGGAAGGACGCAAGGCCGTGCTGCAAAAGCGCCGGTCCACCGTGGCGCCGATCACCAAGACAATCATGGCGATGGGACCGCTGCGCGGCTATGTGGCCGACAAGATGCGCCAGAAGGTCGGCAAGAAGGCCCGGCGCGAGCATTACCCGGCCCCCTATGGGCTGATCGAGCTGTTTGAAGAA
>JAQSXP010000203.1 GCA_029256605.1 Devosia sp.
TTGGTGGGATAGCTCGCATGGGCCGGGGCGCTGAGGAGGTAGAATTTGGCGGGCTCGCTGGTGCCGGCCGAGGCAAAGCGCACCGCCTTGCTGCCCATGCCGATATAGAGCATGTCACGCGGCGCCAGCTCGTGTGTAGCGCCATCCACTTCGATGCTGCCGGCTCCCCCGACATTAACCGCAATCAGCTCGCGCCGATCGAGGAAGTTCTGCGTCCCTGTCGGGGCAATCGCCTCCAGCGCCAGCGGCACGCCGGCCGGCATCGCCCCACCAACGGCCATGCGGTCATAATGAGTATAGGTCCAGTCTACCGCCCCGGGCGTGAACAACTCCTCGATCAGGAAGTGCTCGCGCAATTCTTCCGTGTTCATCGTGGCCGCGCTCACCGGGTCGATGGCAAAGCGGATCTCGTACTGGGTGGTCATGGCTGGTCCTCGGTAAGTGATTAGGCGGTGCGCAGCCGGGCGCGATAGCGGTCCTGGCTGCGCGTAAGATGCTGGCGCATGGTCTCGCGCGCCAAAGCGTCGTCCTGCGCGGAGATGGCTTCCATGATGGTGCGGTGCTCCCCATGCAGGCCCGCTTGATATTCGCGCGTCAGCACGGTCTCGGTACCCCAGGGTGAGGCGACATCGCAAGGGATGGTGCGACTGCCCAGCGCTTCGAGCACTTCGGTGTAGAACGGGTTGTTGGTCGCCGCGGCAATGGCGCGGTGAAAGGCAAAGTCGGTCTTGCCCGTGGGGATGCCGAGCTTGAGCAGTCGCCCGAACTCGTTCCAGGCTTCCTCGATCGCCGCTTCCTGGCTGGCGCTGCGCCGCACCGCGGCCAAGCCCGCCGCTTCGATCTCGATGCCCATGCGCACTTCGAGCACATTGATGGCAACCGAGATCTTGTTGGCCCCTTCCACCCCCATGGCGTTGAAGGGGCTCGTCGGATTGGGTACCACGAATACCCCCGCGCCCTGGCGCGACTGCACCAGCCCGTCTGCCGCCAGCGCCGCAATGGCCTCACGCACCACGGTGCGGCTCACGCCGAAAATGGCGGTCAGTTGCCCCTCGGTGGGCAGTTTGCCGGTCGCATCATACTCTCCCGCCGCGATCCGCCGCCGCAGCGTGCCGATGACGAGGTCCGCCAGCTTGGGTCTGCGTAGGGCAGGGGAGGCATCGGTCATGCTCATCCCCTAGCCCCTGAACAGCGCCGGCAGCCACAGCGACAGCGCCGGAATATAGGTGACAAGCCCAAGGACCACGATGCCGGCCAGATAGAAGGGCCAGATGCTCTTCATCGCTTGCATCACCGTGATCTTGCCCACCGCTGCCGCGACGAACTGCACCGGCCCGAGCGGTGGCGTATTGAGCCCAATCCCGAGATTGAGGATCATGATCACCCCGAAATGCACCGGGTCGACCCCAAACGCCTTCACCATGGGCAGAAAGATCGGCGTCGTGATGATGATCAGCGGCCCCATATCCATGAAGGTGCCAAGGAGCAGCAGCACGACATTGATCATCAGCAGCACAAGGAGGGGATCGGAAGAGATCGCGGCCATTCCAGCGGTGAGAATGGTCGCGACCTTGAGATAGGCCATCAACCAGGCAAAGGATGCCGCCGCGCCGATGATGAACAACACCATCGCGGTGGTGCGAACTGCCCCCAGCACCGCATGCACGAACTCGCTCCAGTTGAGCGACCGATAGATGAGTAGCGTCACCAGCAGTGCATAGATCACCGCAATGCACGAGCTTTCCGTAGCGGTGAAAATCCCCGAGCGCACGCCGCCAAAGATGATAGCGATCAACATCAGGCCGGGAATAGAGACGAGGAAAAAGTATCCGGCTCGCCGCAGCCCCGGAAACGGCTCGGTGGGATAGCCGCGCTTGACCGCCACCAGATAGGCGGTGATCGCGAGCACCCCGGCCAGCAGCAATCCTGGAATAATCCCGGCGGTGAAGAGATCGGCAATGGAGATATTGCCGCCGCCCGACAGCGAATAGATGATCATGTTGTGGCTGGGCGGCAGCAGCAGTGCGATCAGGGCCGCCATGGATGTGACATTGACCGCATAATCAGCGCCATAGCCGCGCGCCTTCATCTGCGGGATCATGATGCCACCCACGGCAGCAGCTTCGGCCACGGCGGACCCCGAAATGCCACCGAAGAGGGTCGAGGCGGCGATATTGACTTGCCCGAGGCCGCCCCGCACATGCCCGATCAACGAGCCGGCAAAGGAAATGATGCGCGAAGCAATCCCGCCCCGCATCATCAGATCGCCGGCAAAGATGAAGAACGGAATGGCAAGCAGACTGAACGCCGACACACCCGAATTGAGCTGCTGGAACACCACCACCGGCGGGCGTCCGAGATAAACGATGGTGGCAAAGCTCGCGATCCCGAGGCAAAAGGCGATCGGGGTGCCGATCACCATCAGCACGGTAAAGACGCCGAAAAGGATCCAGTATTCCATTGTGTTCAGGCCTCGGTGATCGTCGGGTCGGCGGCAACATCATCGATCGGCTCGCCGGCCAGGCGCAGCAGCAGGCGCTCGGCGGCAAACAGACACATCAGCGCGCCAGACAGAACGATGGGGAAGTAGGTGAAGGATGTCGGCAGGCCGAGCACGGGAATGCGGGTCGACCAATAGCGCACCGCCAATTCGCTGCCATAAACCACCATGCCCAGTGCAAAGGCCAGAACGCACAAATCGCTGAGCGCCCGCAACCATGGCTTGGCGCCGGGCGGCAGCACGTAGAGCAGCACGTCAAACCCCATATGGAAGTTCTCGCGCACACCCACCGCGGCGCCCAGGAAGATGAACCAGGTCATCAGCATGATTGAGCCGCTTTCCGTCCAGGCGGGGGAAGCGTTGATCACAAAGCGCATGAACACCTGGTAGGCAACGATCGCGGTCATTGCGACGAGGCCAATGCCGGCCAGCCATAAAATGACGGTCGAGAGCTGTCCCAGCCGGCGGCTGGTGGGCAAGAGCCAGGTTCGCATTGCAGTTGGACCTCATGGGTGAGCCTGCCGAGCCATCCGTCGTGGCCCGCAAGTCGTCACGCGCCCCCGTCAGCACCATGCGGCGGAGCGCGGTGGAATGGGCCGGCGCCTGTGCGCCGGCCTCCGTTCCTTTTCGATTAGCCTTCGGTCGCCTGGATGCGGGCAACCAGATCCTGCAGCGCCGGGTCGGTTACATATTTATCGTAGACCGGCTTCATCGCTTCGATAAAGGGAGCCTTGTCGACTTCGTTGATCTCGGCACCGAGTGCTTCCACGGCAGCTTTGGATTCCACTTCCTTGGCGGCCCAGAGCTCGCGTTGCTTGGCAACGGACTCCTTGGCGGCTTCGCGGAACAGCGCCTGGTCTTCTGGCGTCAGGCCATCCCAGACCACCTTGGAGATCACCAGCACTTCGGGCACCATCAGGTGTTCGTCCAGCGAATAGTATTTCGCCACTTCCGCATGGCCGGCCGTGTCGTAGCTGGGATAGTTGTTTTCGGCGCCATCGATCACGCCGGTCTGGATGCCCGAATAAACTTCGCCATAGGGCATGGGCGTGGCATTGCCACCAAAGGCGGCGACCATATCGACGAAGATATCGGACTGCATGACGCGCATCTTCATGCCCGAGATGTCGGCCGGGGAGGTGATGGGTTTCTGGCTGTTGTAGAACGAGCGCGCGCCACCATCATAGAACGCAAGCGCCACCACATCCACCTTGTCGAAGGCGCCCAGGATTTCTTCCCCGATCGGGCCATCCAGCACCGCATGGAAGTGATCGGCCGAGCGGAAGATATAGGGCAGCTGCGTGACCGTGGCTTCCGGCACCTGCGTGCCAAAGGCGCCGATCGAGATGCGGTTCATGTCGATGACGCCGAACTGGGTCTGCTCGATCGTGTCCTTTTCCTCGCCCAGCTGGGCGGAATGGAACACTTCGACGCTGTAGCGGCCATCGGTTTTCTGGCTCAGCAATTCGCCGAAATGCTTGACTGCTTCCACCGTTGGGTAGCCGTCGGGATGCGTGTCGGACGAGCGCAGCACGGTTTGCGCGCTGGCAGTCGAAAGCATCAGGGTCGTAGCGACGAGCGCCGTCGCTGCCAATTTAGGCAGATGAAACATGGTATCCTCCCATATGCATGTCCGTGCGCTTTGCTCTAGGCATCGGCACCCCTGCTGGCTGCATTCTGGCCAGCACCGGCAGCGCTATTGCGCTTTGGGAACTGCATGATTGGTAGAAAACGGCTTGACTCCGGCGGCGCCATTTTTGGCGCCGGGCAGCACTTCGGCGAGGTCAAGCGCAATGCTGGCTTCCATCGCCGCTCGCGCCTTAGCCCGGTCGCCCGCTTCAATGGCGTGGATCAGCTCATCGTGGAGACCGATCGAGCAGGTGGCATATTGCGGCAGCACATTGGCTCCGCCCTTCGAGACCGCGAGCGCCAGGGTGAGTTCCACCACGCCCAGCACCGAGCGGAGGAGGGGGTTACCCGATCCATCCGCCAGCACGCGGTGGATTTCGAGACAGGCGAGGCCAAACTGTTCGGCGCTGCTGTCGGCCGCGCTCATCTGGTGTAGCCAGTATTTCATCAGGCGAACCTGCTCGGCGGTCCGTCGCTGCGCCATCCGTTCCGCTGCCTGCGACTCCAGCGGAGCGCGCACCTCAAAGAGACCCTCGATGAACGGACGGGGCAGGGTGGCATAAAAGTGCCAGGACAGCACCTGCGGGTCGAAATAATTCCAGCGGCTTTGCGGCGACACCCTCGTGCCGATCTTGGGCCGCGCTTCCACCAGCCCCTTGGCCTCGAGCGTCTTGAGCGCCTCGCGCAACACGGTGCGCGACACGCCATAGCTCTCCATCATCTCCGCGTCGCTGGCCAGCGTGGAGCCGACGGGAAAGCTTCCCCCGACAATGGCTTGCCCGATTTCGTTGATCACGAAGCTATGGAAGTTCCGTGCAGCGGGCCGCCCGGAAAGCGAGCGGATAAGGCTGCCAGATTCGATCATCTCAGGCCTTCTCGGGTACCTTTTCCCCCGGACCGGAGGCCGCGAAGATCAGCCGCTGCAGCACGATGAACAGGAACAATAGCACCCCGATGACGATCTTCGTCCACCAGCTCGAAAGCGTGCCATCAAAGATGATGTAGGTTTGCACGAGTCCCAGCAGCATCACGCCCACAAGGGTTCCGACCACAAAGCCATAGCCACCCGTCAACAGCGTGCCCCCGATCACCACCGCGCTGATCGCGTCGAGTTCGACGCCAACCGCCGCCAGCGGATAACCCGCGGAGGTGTAGATGGAAAACACGATCCCCGCCAGCCCGGCCATGGTGCTCGAGAGGATGTAGATCAGCACCGTCGTGCGCGCCATCGGCACCCCCATCAGCGCCGCCGAAGTCGCATTCCCGCCAATGGCATAGACATAGGAGCCGAACTTGGTGCGATGGGCGAGCACCGCGCCCAAGGCGAAGATCCCGAGCATTAGGAGGCCGATAAAGCTCAGCCGCCCGCCACCGGGCAAGCGGATGATGAGACTTGTGAGCCAATCCACAAACGGGTGGTCGATCCCCACCGAATCCTGGGTGATCACCGAAGCGCCACCGCGAGCAAGGAACATGCCCGCGAGCGTAACGATGAACGAGGGCACCTGGAGGAAATGGATCGCCAGCCCCATCGTCGCGCCGAACGCCGCCGCTACGGCCAGCGCAATGGCAAAAGCCAGCAGCGGATGCAGCCCCATCCAGGTAATCAGCACGGCAACAAGCACGCCGGTAAACCCGATCACCGCGCCTACCGAGAGATCGATACCACCCGAGATGATCACAAAGGTCATGCCCACTGCCGCAATGCCGAGAAATGCATTATCGGTAAGGAAATTGCCCAGGACGCGCGTGGAGAACATCCCGGGGAACTGGAGCACGGCCAGCCCATAGGCGACGAGGAAAATGACGAGGGTGGCGAGAAGCGGCCGGAGACTGCGGTTCATGAGGTCTTGACCTTGGGCACGGCCACCAGCTTGCGCGGCATGACCCGGCCGGCGAGCGGCGATTGCACCAGCAGGATCAGGAAGATCATGCCAGCCTTGACGATGAGGTTGAACTCGGGCCGGAACCCGGAGACGAGAATGCCGGTGTTCATGGCCTGGATGATGAGCGCCCCCACCACCGCCATTGGCACCGAAAAGCGCCCGCCCAGCAGCGACGTGCCCCCGATCACGACGGCCAGGATGGCGTCGAGTTCGAGCCACAGCCCGGCATTATTAGCGTCGGCACCGCGAATATCTCCGGTAACGATCAGCCCAGCGATCGCGGCGCATAGTCCCGAGAGGGCATAAACAAAGAACAGCAGCATGCGGCTGCGAATACCCGAGAGGCTCGCTGCGGCGCGATTGACCCCGACCGCCTCGATGAAGAGCCCGAGCGCGGTGCGTCGCACCAGCAGCGTCACCCCCACCATCAGCACCAGCGCAATCACTGCCGCCATGGGAAAGCCGAGAAACGAGCCGGTGCCGATAAAGACCAACAGGGGATTGTTGAAGGTGACGATTGAGCCTTCGGTGATCAGCTGGGCAATGCCGCGTCCCGCCACCATCAGCACCAGCGTGGCAATGATCGGCTGGATGTTGAACACTGCCACCAGCAGCCCGTTCCACAACCCGCAGGCAAGCCCAAGCCCCAGCGCCGCCGCCACGGCAATGGGCGCCGGATAGCCTGCCACGACAAGGCTCGCTGCCGCAGCGCCCGCGACGGCCATGATGGCGCCCACCGACAGATCCACACCCTTGGTGGCGATCACACCCGCCATGCCGATGGCGAGAATGGCGACGGGCGCGCCGCGATTGAGCACGTCGATCAGGCTGCCAAAAAACCGCCCGTCCTGCCAGGTGATGCGAAAGAAGTTGGGAAACAGCAGCCAGTTGATCAGCAGCACCCCGACAAGGGCGAGGAGCTGCGGATTGGCGAGG
>JAQSXP010000204.1 GCA_029256605.1 Devosia sp.
CTGGTTGACCGAACCGGTGAAGGTGGCCGTTGGGCCTTCGCTGCCGAGCAGAGCCACGCGGACCGCTTCGGCGGCGCCTTGCTCGACCGTTTCGTTGCCCTCGTAATTGTTGAGAGCCGTACTGGTAAAGCCGGGGGTCACCGCATTGACCTTGATGCCCTCTGCCTCAAGATCGATCGCAAAGGCGAGTGTGATGGCGTTAAGCGCGCTCTTGGACGCCCCATAGCCCGGGTTGAAGGTTCCCCGGTAGGGATTGGGCGCCGCATTAAGGGTCAGCGAACCTAGGCTGCTCGAGACATTGACGATGCGCGCAGCCGGCGACTTGCGCAGGAGAGGCAGAAAGGCTTGGGTCACCGACAGAACGCCAAAAACATTGGTCTCCCAGATCGTGCGCACTTCATCCACCGAAATCACCGTCGCCCGCGACCGCTCGATGTAGTCGGCCATTGTTTCGCTATCGAGCCCATTGGCCCGGGAGATGGCCGCATTGTTGATGAGGATGTCGAGTCGGCCGAACTGCTGCTCAACCTGGGCAACAGCGGCCAGGATCGATGCGGGATCAGTGACATCGAGTTGGATCGGGTGAACATCGCCGCCAATGGTTTGAGCAGCAGCCGCGCCACGTTCGAAATTGCGCGAGGCGAGCAATACCGTAACGCCATTGGCGGCGAGGTCGGTCGCGATCTGCAGCCCGATGCCCTGGTTGGCGCCGGTAACAAGTGCAATGAGATTTTTAGTCATGGCCATGGTCCTGTTCTTTATTGGCGAACAGGCAGGTAGTGATGATCGTCTGGACGTTCTATATTCAGAAATCCAGAAGAGTTTCGAACGAGTCCAATATGGCTGATCCTCTTGCCCAGATCGTTGCCTTGCTCCAGCCGGGCGCACCATTCTCGAAATGCGTCACCGGCTCGGGACCATGGCGGGTAAGGCGGACCCAGTCGCCCAATCCGTATTATGTGGCGGTGCTCAAGGGCAGCCTGCGCTATCTCGACCTCAATGGGTCCGAGGTCATCGTCAATGCCGGCGATTTCATCCTGATCCCGTTCGCGCAGGACTTCATGATGTGGAGCCATGCGCCCAGCAGCGAGGCCGACCTCGTGACCACACCCGTCATCCTGCCCGGCGGCGGCTATCGGCTTGGCTCCATCGACGGCCCGACCGATATGCGGGTACTGGTCGGCTACTGCATTTTTCACTCTGATGATGCGAGCCTGCTCTCATCGCTCTTGCCCGAACTGGTGGTGGTGCGAAGCGAATATCGGCTTGCCATGCTGATGCAATTGCTCGGCGAGGAGGCGATCGGCAGCAAACCGGGGCGTGAGGTGGTGCTGCAGCATTTGCTCGAAGTGCTGCTCATCGAGGCATTGCGGTCCTCGGTCGAGCTCGGCCATTCCCCGGGTTTGCTGCGTGGCCTGTCGGACGAGCATTTGACCAAGGCACTCAGGGGCATGCACGCCAGCCCTGGCTACGATTGGACCGTGGCCGAACTGGCGCGCCGGGCGGGCCTGTCCCGATCCGGTTTTCACGAGCGGTTTCAGAGTGCTGTCGGTATGTCGCCGATGGAATATCTCACGGCTTGGCGGATGGCCCTCGCCAAGGACATGTTGCGCAAGCGCGAAGCCAGCGTCAGCGAAATCGCCCGCCAGGTCGGCTACCGCTCCACCAGCGCCTTCAGCGTCGCTTTCACCCGCGCTGTGGGCTTATCACCGGTCCGCTATGCGCGGGAAACTGCCCCAGTATTCCCCGGCACTGCTGCTGCAGAATATGAAGGCGCCATTGCCTGATCGGCCGATGGTCGGTTCAGCGGTTCTAATCGGGATGCCTATTGCCAGCCATCGAGCAATCCCCCGGCCAACAACAGTTGGACCGCCTCCTCGACCGCTTTGGGGGCTGCAGCCCTCAGGCTATTAAGATCATCGCCCAGCACGGCACGCATCTGCAGTGGCACAAAGGCAAGATCAATGAACTTGGCAGCAGCGGGCAGGGCGCGCGCCATGGCCTCGGGGAGCGCTGCTTGTTCTCCCGCGATTGCAGCGGCGGCAATTTCGAGCCCACGCGCCCGGCCGATGGCGTTCGCTGACCCCGCCAACTGCGGCAGGTGGTAGCCGGCGCTGATCACGACGCGCATCAAGGCGACGACCTGCTCCTGCAAGGCATGCTCGAGGATCAGCTTGCCGGCTATTCGCAGTCTTTCGGCGACGCCGCGATCGGTGGGGACCGCTTCGAGGTTTTCGGTTAGCAGCGAAGCGACGCTGCGCTCGACCACTGCAGCGAACAATTCCTGCTTGTTGGCGTAGCGCGCATAAAGGCTCGCCTTTCCCGCTCCCGCCTCGGCCACGACCTGCTCGCAATTGGTTGCGTCATAGCCCTGGACGAGGAACAGCCGCTCATGGCCCGAACGCTTAAGCTAACTGCTGTCGCGACGCAACTGAACGCATCCGTTCAGTTAGAGGAGGGCGACGCCATGCAAGATGGCACTGGCCAGATTGTTGCTCTTGCGGGAGCGACGGGCGACTTGGGACACCGTATCGCGGCCGCGCTCCATGCGCGTGGGGCAACCGTGCGGGCAATCATTCGCCCGGACACCTCCGAAGGTAAACTGGCGATGCTGCGCGGTACTGGCGCTGTCCCCGCTCCCGTTGATTTCGGCGATGCGCCGGCGCTGGCGAAGTCTTGCTCCGGCGCCGACATGGTCGTCTCCGCTCTCAACGGCCTTGAGCCGACGATGATCGACCTGCAGGGACGGCTGCTGGATGCCGCCATTGCCGCCAGCGTACCGCGCTTCATGCCCTCCGATTTTTCGCTGGACTTCACCAAGACGCGGCCCGGCGACAATCGCAACATGGACCTGCGCCGGGCCTTTCAGGCGCGGGTCGATGCGGCGCCGATCCGGGCGCATTCGGTGCTGAACGGCATGTTTGCCGACCTGCTCACTGGCCAGGCGCCTATCGTCCTGCACAAGCAGCGTCGCGTGCTGTGCTGGGGCGATGCGGACCAATTGCTGGATTTCACCGCTAAGGATGATGTCGCCGAGTTCACCGCCGACGTTGCGCTCGATCCTCAGGCGGCGCGCTTTTCCCGCATCGCCGGCTCCTCGGTCAGCGCTAGGCAACTCGCCGACACCATGACCCGTCTTACCGGCAACCCATACACCCCGCTCCGTCCGGGTGGCCTTGGCCTCTTTAGCATCCTGATCACCTTGGTGCGCACCTTCTCGCCCAAGACGGACGAGCCGTTCCCAGCTTGGCAGGGCATGCAATATATGCGCGACATGTTCAGTGGCCGCGGCAAGCTTACGCCGCTCGACAACACGCGCTATAGCAAGACGGATTGGACCTCGGTCGAGGACGTTCTGGCCGCATCACTTCCCCCAAAGACATTGTGAGCCCGTCCATGAGTGAGCAGATCACGCCATTCGAACTTGCCGTGCCGCAAGCCCAGTTGGACGACCTCCAACACCGCCTCGCGCAAACGCGTTGGCCCGGGGCAGGAACCGTCATCGACAATAGTCAGGGGCCGCAGCGTGACAAGATTCAGGCTCTCGTTGAGTATTGGCGTGACGGTTATGACTGGCGGCGCTGCGAGGCCATGCTCAACTGCCTCGGGCAATATCGCACCGAGATCGACGGTCTCGGGATCCATTTCCTCCATATCCGCTCGCCTGAACCCGATGCCTTGCCGATGCTCCTCACCCATGGCTGGCCTGGCTCCGTGCTGGAGTTCCGCGATGTGATCGGGCCCCTCAGCGATCCCGTCGCCCATGGCGGGAAGGCCTCGGACGCCTTTCATCTGGTGATCCCTTCGCTGCCGGGCTTTGGCTTTTCCGATCAACCCACGACGCCGGGCTGGCATGTCGGCCGGGTGGCCGCGGCCTGGGCGCAGTTGATGGCCCGGCTCGGCTATAACTCCTGGGTTGCCCAAGGCGGCGACTGGGGAGCGGCCGTCACGACCATCCTTGGTCATATGGCGCCTGCGGGACTGCTGGGCATTCACCTCAACATGGTCATGTTCCAGCCCACTGCCGACGAAATCGCTAATGCAGACGAAGCCGAGCGCCGGATGCTCGCCGATGCGCAGCGCTACGACGAACAGTATTCAGGCTATTATAAGCTGCAGAACACGCGACCCCAGTCCATCGCCTTTAGCCTCTCCGACTCGCCGGTGGGACTCGCTGCCTGGATCTACGCGCTCTTCCAGGATGTATCCGACAGCAATGGCAATCCGGAAGCGGTCTTCTCGCTCGATGAGATGCTCGACGACATCATGTTGTATTGGCTGCCCAATACCGGCCCGAGTTCAGTGCGCCTGTACTGGGAAAGTGCGCAAGCCATGCGGCAGGGGGGCATGAACTTTGCGCCCATGCAAATACCGGCGGGCATCAGCATGTTCCCCGGCGAACAGGTTCGGCTTTCGCGCCGTTGGGCCGAACCGCGCTTTGCCAACCTCGTTCACTTCAACACTCTGGATCGCGGCGGCCATTTCGCGGCACTCGAGCAGCCTGACTTATTCGTGGACGAACTGCGCGCCAGTTTTGCTACGCTGCGGCGCTAGGCAAGGCGAGTGGCAGTGGCAGCCGCGGCTAGCCGCGGTCCAGCGCCATCACCTTGAGGGTCTCCTCGCGAATATCGGCGAGGATGTCGCGCTTATAGGCGGAGAACTCGGGGCTTGTGACAATGTCATAGCGGCGGGGGCGCTCCAGCTCGATCTTGAGCTCGCGCTTGAGGCGACCGGGTCGCGACGCTAGCACCACCACCCGATCTGCAAGGAAGATCGCTTCCTCAACATCATGGGTAACGAACAGCACCGTAACCTTGTGGTCCTCCCAGACCTTGAGCAGCAGTTCCTGCATCATCCCGCGGGTCTGCGCATCGAGTGCACCGAATGGCTCGTCCATCAGGAGCAGGGAGGGCTTGTAGACGAGCGCCCGGGCAATGGCGACACGCTGGCGCATGCCGCCCGAGAGCTGGCGCGGATAAGCCTTTTCAAAGCCCGCGAGCCCCACTTCCGCGATGAACTGGCGTACGAGGTCGGCCTTCTCAGCCTTGCCCATCCGGCTCTTTTCCAGCGCGAAAAGGATATTGCCCTCGACGGTCATCCATTCAAACAGGCTATAGCCCTGAAAGACGAAACCGCGATCGCGCCCGGGCCCGGTCACGGGTTTGCCGTCGATCAGGACGTCGCCGAAAGTTGGCTCGGTTAAGCCGCCCACCATGTTGAGCAGGGTCGACTTGCCACAACCCGAAGTGCCGACGATCGAAACAAATTCGTTGGGTGCAACCGAAAGATCGATGCGATTGATGGCGAGGAATTCATCATCGCCTTCGCCAAAGATCTTGCCGACCGCATCAACGACAATTTTGGGCGTGGATGCCGGGTTCATCGATTGCCGGTCCAGCGAAAGAGCGAGCGGCCGGTGCGTTTGAACGCGTAGTCGGTCAACAAACCGAGCAGGCCAATAAACAGCGTGCCAAAGATGATCGTGTCGGTTGCGAGATAGCGCTGGGCATCCATGATGCGGCGCCCCAGCCCGCTTTGCGCCGCAACGAGTTCCGCGACCACGAGATAGGTCCAAGTCCAACCGATGGTGATGCGGCAGGTGTCCCAGATAGCGGGCAGGGCCGCGGGCAGGATGATCCGCCACAGGATCTCGGTATTGGAAAAGCCCAGTGTCTGGCCGGCACGGATGAGGTTGATGTCGATGGTTTTGACATTGTCCATCACCATCAGCGCCATCTGGAAGAAGGTGCCAAGGAACAGGATGAGAATCTTCTGCTCGTCGCCGATGCCCGCCCACAGGATCGTCAGAGGAATAAGCGCAACGACGGGCATGTAGCGAACGGTGGAGATCAGCGGCTCGAGGGCGCCTTCGAACAGGCGAAAATTGCCCATGAGGATGCCGATCGGAATGGCCAGCAATGCCGCGCTGAGCCAGCCCACAAGGATGCGGTAGATGCTGACACTGGCATCCTGCAGGAGAATGCCCGTCGTGATCTGCCGCCAGGCTTCTTCCAGAATGGCAAGGGGGCTCGGCAGGAAGAGCGGCTTCACTAGGCCCAGTGCGGTCACCGCCCACCAGATCAGCACCAGCACAACCGGAACCACGAAGCCCGCGCTGTTGAACACGCTGTCGGGAATGGCTTGGCGCAGCCGCAACAAGCCCCTGCGGCTGCGACGCTGGCGGCGATCGATCCGGCCGGCAGCGGCGGTTTGGGCAATGCTCGAGCTCTTGGGCATGCTGGTTCTTGTGATCCGGAGTGGAAGCCGGCGCCCGTAAGCGCCGGCGGACGATTAGTGACCGGCCGCGGCGTGGATGGCCGACAGGTCGAGGAACTCGTCCCCGCTCGGTACGGTCTTGACGTCCTCGGGATTGGCCTGCTGCATGATAGCGCCGATCTCCTCGACCGTGGCCTGG
>JAQSXP010000205.1 GCA_029256605.1 Devosia sp.
TATGAGGATATCGAGACGCGCTCGGTGGTGCTCGCCAACTCGCACGTGCTTGTTTACGGCACCCAGGATCCGGTGATCAAGGATGCGCGCATCCGCCAGGCCATGAACCTTGCCATCGATCGGCAGTTGCTCAACGAGGCCCTTTGGGGCGGACAGGCCGTTGTGCCGAACGGCCACCAGTATCCCGAATTCGGGGACATGTATAATCCGGACCACAAGGGTCTCCCCTACGATCCGGACCGTGCACGCGAACTCCTGGCCGAAGCCGGCTATGATGGCGGGCTAATCAAGTACACGACCCAGCCTAACTACTACCTCAATGCCCTGCCAGCCGCCCAAGCCATCGTCGAGATGTGGAAGGCCGTCGGTCTCAATGTCGAGCTCAACGTGGTGGAAAGCATGAGCGGCCTCGACATGGGGGCCCTTCAGGTTCGCAGCTGGTCCAACTCCACTCGCTATCCCGATCCCGTCGGGGGTCTCTGGAACCTGTGGGGCCAGTATGGCGGACCACAGCGTGGCACCGGCAGCTGGGCCGGGACGGAAAACCTCGAACGCTTCAACGAACTGGGCCGCCTGATCGAGAGTTCGGTCGATCTCGAAATCCGCCAACCCGCCGCTTGGGAAATGCTCGAAATCTGGGAAAAGGACGCCCCCGGCACCATTCTCTACCAGCCGCTCGAGACCTATGGCGTATCCAAGGACATCGCCTGGCAGCCCTACACCTTCTACTACATGGACCTGCGTCCCTATAACCTTAGCTTCAACCACTAATGGTCACGCTGTCCAACATTTCGAGAGGCGGCAAGCAAGCCGCCTCTTCGTCGCTCCCAACTGCGGCAGCAGCTCCGATCCTCGATGTTTCAGGGCTCAGCATTCATTCTGGTCCCCATGCGTTGGTCGAGGATGTGACCCTTTCCGTCCGTCCGGGCGAGACCCTTTGCCTGGTGGGCGAAAGTGGCTGTGGCAAGAGCCTTACCTGCATGTCCGTGCTGGGCCTGCTCGACGAAAACCTCGCAACGCGCGGCTCGATCCGCCTGTTCGGCACCGAAACGATCGACGCGCCCGAACGCGTGCTCAACGATCTGCGCGGCCGCGACGTAGCCATGATCTTCCAAAATCCTATGATCTCGCTCAATCCGGTGCAGCGCGTGGGCGCACAGATCGCCGAGGCCATCGTGGAACATACCGCGTTGCGCGGCGCAGCCGTGGACCAGCGCGTGCTCGAACTGCTCGAGCAGGTCGGCATCCCCAATGTCGCGCGCAACAAGACCTATTATCCGCACCAACTATCGGGTGGAATGTGCCAGCGCGTGATGATCGCCATGGTACTGGCCTGCAAGCCGAAACTGCTCATCGCCGATGAGCCGACGACGGCGCTCGACGTCACCATCCAGGCCCAGATCCTGCGCCTCTTGCGTGACCTCCAGACCGAGCTAGACCTCGGCATCGTGCTGGTCACCCATGACCTCGGCGTCGTTGCCGAAGTCGCGGATCATGTCGCGGTCATGTATGCCGGCCGTGTCGTCGAATCGGCGCCCGTGGACGACCTGTTCGAAGATCCGCGCCATCCCTATACGCGCGCCCTGATGACTAGCCGCATCGGCTTTGGCCGCCAGCCCGGCACGCCGCTTGACGCCATTGGCGGCACCGTGCCGACGCCATCGGCGCGCCCGACCGGCTGCAATTTTGCGCCACGCTGCCCCAAGAGCAGCAACAGATGCACCGAAGATCCCATACTGGTTCGCCAAGGCCAGCGCGCCGTCGCCTGTCACTTCTCCGGTCTTGACGGAAGCGCTCCATGAATACTCCCGCCGCCAGGGGCGTCGCCGCCACCAATCTCGTCCAGGCCTATGCCTCGGGTCGCCGACTCTGGGGCAAGCCCGACACATTCCACGCTGTCGATCGCGTCAGCCTCACTATTGCCGAGGGTGAGACCCTGGGCATCGTCGGGGAAAGCGGCAGCGGCAAATCCACCCTGGGGCGGATGATCGCCGGCATCGAGACGCCGACCAGCGGCACGGTCACTTTCTGGGGCCAGCACTATGCCAGGGTCGGTACGCCCGAGTGGCGCCGTCAACGTCGCCATGTGCAGGTCGTGTTCCAGAACCCTGCCGCCGTCGTTGATCCACGCTGGTCAATCCATGCCCAGGTGCGCGAAGCGCTGACGACGCATGAACAGCTCGTTCCTTCTGAGGCCGATGATCGGGCCCAAGCGATGCTGGCCATGGTTGGCCTTGCGGCGATGGGCAAGCGCCTGCCGCATCAGCTCTCCGGCGGCCAGTTACAGCGCGCCGTTATCGCTCGGGCGCTGGTGCTCAATCCGCGCCTCGTCGTCTGCGACGAAGCGGTCAGCGCCCTCGATGTCTCGGTTCAGGCGCAAATAATTAATCTGCTGCTCGAGCTGCGCGAAAGGCTCGATCTGTCGCTGATGTTCATCAGCCACGACCTTTCTGTCGTTCGCCATATCAGCCATCGCGTCGGCGTCATGCATGCCGGTGAACTCCTCGAGATCGGCGATAGCGGCACGCTCTTCGACAATCCGCAGCACGCCTACACACAGCGCCTGCTCGCCGCCATTCCGGCCGACAGCCCGCGTCAGCGCCGCCTGCGCGACATCAATGCCTTCAGCGGCCACGCCGCCTCACACACACCGGTCCAGTCATGAAGATCATCGCCCATCGCGGCTATAGTGCCAGCTATCCCGAAAACACCCCGGAGGGCTGGGCCGCCGCCTATGCCAATGGTGCCTTTGCCATCGAGGCCGATGTCCGGCTGTCGCGCGACGGCGTCTGCATCTGCGCCCATGACTCCGATCTCAACCGGCTGTTCGGCCGCCCCGAGCGACCCGAAGACCTGAGCCTCCACGAACTGCTTGCCCTGCGCAATGACACGGGCGGCCGCATCGTTGCGCTGGTTGAGGTGCTCCAGCATGCCGCCGAGGGCCGTGCGGTCCTGCTCGACATCAAAGATGAAACGCCACCCGCGCTCGAAGCGATCTGGCAGAACATACGCAATGCCGTCCCCGCCGCGCAGCGCCCCCTGGTGATTGCCGGCTGCCACACGCTGGAAGCCGTCCAGTTCTTTTACACAAAGGGCGAAACCGGCATTCTCGGCTTCATCCCCGCGGCCGAACAGGCCGAGGCCTTCCTTGCCGCCGGCGCCAGCCGCATCCGCTTCTGGGAGCGCGACGCTTCCGCCGAATGCGTTGGCCGACTGCAGGGCCTTGGCGCCGAGGTCTGGATCACCTCTGGAGGGACCGGAACTCCGTTCCGTGGCGGCGAGACATCGGCGGAAAACCTCGCCCGTCTTCGGGCTACCGGCGCCGAAGGCGTCCTCGTCGACGATGTGTCGCTTGCCAAATCCACGCTGGGGGCCTCCTCATGACCAAAGGCTCGACCTTGCTCCTGACCTTTGACGGCCTCCGCCGCGACCGCGTCATCCCCGATCTCATGCCAAACCTTTCCCGCTTCATGGCGGAGGGCAGCAATTTCCTCAACTCGCGTTCGATCTTCCCGAGCGAGACCCGCGTGGCCGTCACCTCGACAATGACCGGCTCCCCGCCCGGCGCCCATGGCGTGGTCGCCAACCAGTTCATCCATGCCGTGCGCCCCGATGACCTCTTCCGCACTTCGGAATGGGAAGATCTCGAACTCGCGGCAGCCGCCGGGCAATTGCTCGATCGCCAGACCATGGGCGAGCGCATGGCCGCAGTAGGCAAGACCATGGCCGTCGTCAGCACGGCCACCAAGGGCGCCTCGCGCATGATGAATTCCAGCGCGCATGCGCTGGGCCAGCCGGTCTTTTCCGTGCACGGCATGCCTGTCTCGACCCCCGACGTTCACGACGCGGTCGTGGCCCATATGGGCGATATACCCCCCGCCAATGCCCCCAACAGCGCCCGTATCACCTATGCCACGACAGCGCTGATGGATGTCATCTATCCTCGTCACGAGCCTGATTTCTGCATCTTCTGGATGAACGAGCCTGACACCAGTTCGCACAGGTTCGGGGTACTCGGGGCCGAGACCGTAGCTGCCATGCGCATGGCCGACGACAATTTCGGCCGAATCCTGGGCTGGTGGCAGGCGGGTAATGGCCCTGAAAACGTGGTCGTTATGTCCGACCACGGCCAGATCACCGGCCATGCCCAGCTCGAGACGCTCGATATCATCCCGGCCGAATATGGCCGC
>JAQSXP010000206.1 GCA_029256605.1 Devosia sp.
GTTTGTGATGGACTGGGACCCCCTCGCCGCTCCCGCTCCGGTGCTGGACCGCGCCGCCTGGCGCCGGGAGGTGCGGGAGTTACGGCCCAACCACAATATTTCGCCCCCGAGTGCGATCGAGGATGTAGCGGCCGTGCTGTGGCGCAGCGTTGACCCGGAGCGCTTTAGCCGGTGCCTGGCACAGCTTCCGGCGTTTGCGCGCGAGTTCTGGCCGCCGGCGCGGAGATAGAGGGCGCGGGCCCTCGGGACCGAAGTCCCAAGAAAATGGGCCGCCGAAGCGACCCATTGAATGATGTGTGAGAACCCAGGGCTCAGAACGGGATGTCGTCGTCCATGCCGCCCGACTCAAAGGCCGGGGCGCTGGGGGATGGGCGACGGCCGCCGCCACCACCGCCATTGTCGGACTGGCGGGCGCCGCGGAAGCCGCCGGGCTCGCCGCCACCGGCACCCTCATTGTCGCCGCGACCATCGAGCAGCGTCAGATTGGAGTTGAAGCCCTGGAGCACGATCTCGGTGGAGTATTTGTCCTGCCCGCTCTGGTCCTGCCATTTGCGGGTCTGGAGCTGGCCTTCGATGTAAACCTTGGAGCCCTTGCGCAGATAGCTTTCGGCGACGCGCACGAGGCCTTCCGAAAAGATCACCACGCGGTGCCATTCGGTTTTTTCGCGCTGTTCGCCCGAATTGCGATCCTTCCAGCGCTCGGAAGTGGCGATGGACAGATTGACCACCTTGCCGCCATTGGGGAGGTTGCGCACTTCGGGGTCGTTGCCCAGATTGCCTACCAGAATGACCTTGTTGACGCTGCCTGCCATGACATGCTCCGTGTTGCTGCGCTTGGCCTATGGCCCGCCTTGGCTCTATCTAACGCTCAAAACCGGCGGCGCTCAGCCTTTTTTGGCGTTCTTAACGGGTTTGTGCCCGGCGCGCCCGGCGGCTTGAGCCCCGCGGTTGGGGATTGCCCTTTTTCTTCGTTCATCTTATGTTCTCCTAGAGGGTTGAGTCAAGGACACCGGCGCGGACTGGCGGCGTAGATGCCCCTGGCAAGATACTGCTGACACGCTGTGTCAGGAGAGCTGCGGGATGGAGTGCCTGGGAGGGCCGAACTCTTGCGCGCAGCGGGCGTTGTTGGTGCGGGGTGAGGCGCCGGCGCAAGGCGGCCATGCCGGCCGCTTGCCTTGCCTGCCCGGCGGCGCGGCCCTATTTGTGAGTTCCCGCCAACCGCCCGGCCGTTTATGCCGACACCTGTCTGGCGCAGCCTTTTTTGAACATGGATCGTGATGCCCAATCCCAGCCTAAATCGTGAAATCGTGGTGCGCGGCGCGCGCGAACACAATCTCAAGGGCATCGATGTCCGGCTGCCGCGCGACAGCCTGATCGTGATGACCGGCCTGTCCGGATCGGGCAAGTCCTCGCTGGCCTTCGACACGATCTATGCCGAGGGGCAGCGGCGCTATGTGGAGTCGCTGTCGGCCTATGCGCGGCAGTTCCTTGAAATGATGCAAAAGCCCGATGTGGAGCATATCGAGGGGCTGTCGCCCGCGATCTCCATCGAGCAGAAAACCACCTCGCGCAATCCGCGCTCGACGGTGGGCACGGTTACCGAGATCTATGACTATCTGCGCCTGCTGTTTGCGCGGGTGGGCGTGCCCTATTCGCCCGCCACGGGGCTGCCGATCGAGTCGCAGACCGTCTCGCAAATGGTGGATCGGGTGCTCGAATTGCCCGAAGGGACGCGGCTCTACCTGCTGGCGCCGATTGCGCGCGGGCGCAAGGGCGAGTTCAAGAAGGAACTGGCGGAGCTGGGGCGCAAGGGATTTCAGCGCGTCAAGATCGACGGGGAGTATTACGAGCTCGAGGACGCCCCTGCCCTCGACAAAAAATTCAAGCATGACATCGAGGCGGTGATCGACCGCGTGGTGGTGGCCCCTGATCTCAGTGGGCGGCTGGCGGAGAGTTTTGAAACGGCGCTGAAGCTCGCTGACGGCATCGCGCTGGTGGAGCTCGCCGATGAAAAAGACGAGAACGGCAAGCCGCGCCAGATCACCTTTTCGGAAAAGTTCGCCTGCCCGGTGTCGGGCTTCACGATTGCCGAGATCGAGCCGCGGCTGTTTTCGTTCAACAACCCGTTCGGCGCCTGCCCGGTTTGCGACGGGCTGGGGACCGAGCAGAAGATCGATCCGGGCCAGGTCGTGCCCGATTCTAGTCTTAGCCTGCGCGATGGGGCGGTGCTGCCCTGGGCCAAGACCTCGGCCCCTTATTACCTGCAAACGCTCAATGCCGTGGTCAAGCATTTCGGCGCCTCGACCGGCACAGCCTGGGTCGACCTGCCCGACGAAGTGCAGCAGGCGGTGCTTTATGGTACCGGGCGCACGGCGATCGAGTTCGTTTATGACGATGGGTTGCGGCAGTACAAGACGACCAAGCCTTTTGAAGGGGTAATCGGCAACCTTGAGCGACGCTACAAGGAAACCGAAAGCGCCGGGATGCGCGAGGAGATCGAGAAATACATGTCGCAGGCGCCATGCGTGGCCTGCAACGGGTATCGGCTGAAGCCCGAGAGCCTCGCGGTTAAGATCGCGGGCCTGCATATCGGGCAGGTCACCGAGATGTCGATCCGCGGCTCGGATGAATGGTTTGCGGGGCTGATGGCGCAGCTGACGCCCAGCCAGCAGCAGATTGGCGAGCGGATTTTGAAGGAAATCCGCGACCGGCTGACCTTCCTTATCGATGTGGGACTCGATTATCTCAGCATGTCGCGCAATTCTGGCACCCTTTCGGGTGGGGAATCGCAGCGCATCCGGCTGGCGAGCCAGATCGGCTCGGGGCTGACCGGCGTGCTTTACGTGCTCGACGAGCCCTCGATCGGGCTGCATCAGCGCGACAATGCCCGCCTGCTCGACACCCTGCGGCGCCTGCGCGACCTTGGCAATACCGTGATCGTGGTGGAGCATGACGAAGACGCGATCCTCACCGCCGACTACGTGGTCGATATCGGCCCGGGCGCGGGGGTGCATGGCGGCCATATCGTGGCCGAAGGCACTCCCGAGCAGGTGCTGGCCCATGAAGACAGCCTCACCGGCAAATATCTGTCGGGGCGGATGGGCATTCCCATTCCGGCCGAACGGCGCGAGGGCAAGGCGGGCAAGTTCCTGTCGGTGCGCGGCGCCACAGGCAATAATCTCAAAAATGTCGATGTGGATGTGCCGCTCGGCATGTTCGTCGCCATCACCGGGGTTTCGGGCGGCGGCAAGTCGACGCTGATGATCGACACCATGTATACGGCCATTGCGCGACGCCTCAACGGCGCCCGGGTGATGCCGGCCCCGCACAAATCGCTGACCGGGCTCGAGCATCTCGACAAGGTCATCGATATCGACCAGTCCCCGATCGGGCGCACGCCGCGCTCGAACCCCGCGACCTATACCGGTGCCTTTACCCCGCTGCGCGAATGGTTTGCCGGCCTGCCCGAAGCCAAGACGCGCGGCTATGGACCGGGGCGGTTCTCGTTCAACGTCAAGGGCGGGCGCTGCGAGAAGTGCGAGGGCGACGGGGTGCTCAAGATCGAGATGCACTTCCTGCCCGACGTTTATGTCACTTGCGATGTGTGCAAGGGCAAGCGCTACAACCGCGAAACACTCGAAGTGCAGTTCAAGGGCAAGTCCATATCGGATGTGCTCGACATGACCATCGACGAAGCCGTGGACTTCTTTTCGGCGGTGCCGACGATCCGCGACAAGTTCACGACGCTGCAGCGGGTGGGACTGGGCTATGTGAAAGTGGGGCAACCGGCAACGACGCTCTCGGGCGGCGAGGCGCAGCGCGTCAAGCTCTCCAAGGAATTGTCCAAGCGCGCCACCGGCCGCACGCTTTATATGCTGGACGAGCCGACGACGGGGCTGCATTTCCACGACGTGGCCAAGTTGCTGGACGTGCTGCATGAGCTGGTCGACACCGGCAATACGGTGGTCGTCATCGAACACAATCTCGAAGTGATCAAGACCGCCGACTGGGTGATCGACCTGGGCCCCGAAGGGGGCGACGGCGGGGGCGAGATCGTGGCGCAAGGCACGCCCGAAGAGGTGGCCGCGGTTCCGCGCTCGCATACCGGCACCTTCCTCAAGGAGGTGATGGAGCGGCGGCCGACGACGGCGCGGCGGGCAGCGGAGTAGCCAGCCATGCCGCAAACG
>JAQSXP010000207.1 GCA_029256605.1 Devosia sp.
TGGGCGAGGATCGCAGCCTGTTGCTCGGGGGTGATGGTCCAGCCGGTGGGATTGCTGGGCGAATTGATGACAAGCATGCGCACGTCATCGGAAAGGGTGGCGAGAAGGCGCTCGAGATCGAGGGTCCAGCGGTTGTTCTCGACCGAAAGGGGAAAACGGGTGATTTCGGCACCCAGGATCTTGGGGATTTCGGCGATATTGGGCCAGATGGGGGTGACCACCACGACGCGATCGCCGGGGGACACGACGAGCTGGCTGCCCAGCATCAGGGCCGATACGCCCGAGCTGGTGACGCCGACGCGCTCGGCGCTTAGCGCCAGGCCGCGCAGCTCCGAAATGTAGCTGGCAACGGCAGCGCGCAGGGCGGGCCGGCCCAGATTTTGGGTGTAGAAGGTGTTGTGGCGCTCAAGCGATTCCACGGCGGCGGCGCGGATAAAGGCGGGGGTGGGCTGATCGCTTTCACCGAACCAGAACGGAACCACGTCACTGCGGTCCATGCCGGCATTGGCCACTTCGCGGATGCGCGAGGGGGCAAGATCGAGCACAGCCTGCCGGGCGCGGGCTGGGGACGTGGCGGTTGGGTGCATGAGATCATTCCACTGCTGGTTGGAGAGCCGGGTTGCCCCGCCACTGGACGCGCAGCTATGCCGATTGGCGGCGCCAAGGCAATCGCTTCTAGCACTGCCGAGATGCTTGACTTCGGCGTTCTGCTCGCGCAAAATCGTATCGGATAGGATATAGTTATGATCAATATTGCCGCGGAAGATGCTCGGCGGGTGAGTGAAACAGCGCTGCGCCGGGCTGGGGTAGCGCCGGAAGCGGCTCAATTGCAAGTGGATCTGCTGCTGGAAGCCGAGCTGCGGGGACGCGCTTCGCATGGGCTGCTGCGGCTGCCGCGGCTGACCGACCGCATCGCCAATGGGGTGGCGAGCCCCACCGCGACCGGGCGCATGATCTGGCGGAGCGAGAATTTCCTGCAGGTCGACGGCGAGGATGGGCTGGGACCGGTGGTCGCGATGGCGGCGCTCGACGCGGCCGCCGAGAGGGCGCGGCAGAGTGGCGTTGTGGTGGTGGGCATTGCGCGCAGCAATCATCTGGGCATGCTGGCCTGGTATGCCGAGAAGATGGCGCGCCAGGGACTGGTGACGCTCGGGTTTACGACGAGCGAAGCGCTGGTGCATGCCTGGGGCGGGCGCCAGCCGGTGCTGGGCACCAATCCGGTGGCGATCGGGGTGCCGCAGCCGGGGCAGCCCTTTGTGCTCGATATGGCGACGAGCCTGGTGTCGATGGGCCAGATCTATGATTACGCGCAGCGCGGGCAGGAACTGCCCGAGGGCTGGGCGCTCGATGCCGAGGGGGAGCCGACCACCGATCCCGAAGCAGCCAAGGGCGGCTCGATAGCCCCGTTCGGCGAAGCCAAGGGCTATGCACTGGGGCTGGCGCTGGAGCTGCTGGTGGTGGCGCTGACCGATTCGGCGATCGGGCGCGAGGTGACGGGAACGCTCGATTCCACCCGGCCCGCGACCAAGGGCGATGTGTTTATCCTGATCGATCCGGGCCTGCAGCCGGGAACGGCGGCGCGGATTGCCGATTATCTCGACCTGGTGCGCGCTTCGGGTGACCCCGCGGGGGCGCGGCAGGTGGCGGTGCCGGGGGACCGAGCGATGCGGGTGCGGGCGGAGCGGATCCAAGCGGGCATTGCCTTGCCTGAGCCGCTTTGGGCCCGGCTATGTGAATTGGCCGGGGAGCCGGCCGTCCAAACGAAAGAGCTGATATGAGCATTTATGGCGCCATCCGCAGTCCGCGGGCGATCTATTTCGGCGCCGGCCAACGCCAGGCGCTGCCCGCCATCGTGGCGGGCCTGGGCAGCCGGGTTCTCCTGTGCTCCGACGAGCGGTTCAACCAGGACCCCAAGCTCAGCGCCATCCGCGCGGCGCTGGAAGGGGCGGGGCTGCGCACCAAGCTTTATGACGGCACCATCGCCGAATTGCCGCTGGCCTGTGTCGCGGACGCGACGGCCAAGGCGCGCGCGTTCGGGCCCGATGTGATTGTGGGGATCGGCGGGGGCAGTTGCCTTGACCTGGCCAAGCTCGTGGCCCTGACGCTGACCCATGGGGACGAGCTCGCCAATTTTTATGGTGAGTTCAAGGTGCCTGGTCCAGTCTTGCCGGTGGTGGCGGTGCCCACTACGGCGGGGACGGGCTCGGAGGTAACGCCCGTGGCGGTGCTGGCCGACCCGGTGCGGATTTCCAAGGTGGGGATTTCGAGCCCCTATCTGATCCCGGAAGTTGCGGTGTGCGACCCCGAGCTGACGTCGACCTGCCCACCCGGGCTGACGGCGGTGGCGGGTGCCGATGCGCTGACCCATGCCATCGAGGCGTTTACCGCCATCAAGCACCCGATCGAGCCGGACCGCGCCACCCAGCAGGTGTTTATCGGCAAGAACACGCAAAGCGACGCGCAGGCGCGGCTCGCCATTGCAGCACTGGCCGGTAATCTCGCAGCGGCTGTGGCGGATGGCGGCAATGCCGCGGCGCGCGAGCAGGTGATGTATGGCGCGCTTTGTGCCGGGCAGGCCTTTGGCGTAGCCGGCACGGCGGCGGCCCATGCCATTCAATATCCCGTGGGGGCGCTGACCAAGACCGCCCATGGGCTTGGGGTGGCGGTGCTGATGCCCTATGTGATGGATTATAACCGATCAGCCTGCGGGCCGGAATTTGCCGAAATCGCCCGCCTGTTCGGCATCACGCAAGGCGAGGAGGCCGAGTTGGCCGATGCCGCGATCGAAGCCGTTGCCGAACTCTTTGCCACCTTGGGCATTCCCCGCACACTAGCCGATCTTGGCGTGCCAGCCGAGCGGCTGGACTGGGTGGCCGAGCAATCGCTGCTGTCGGCCCGGCTCGTCAACAATAATCCACGATCCCTTGATCTGGCTGCCATGCAGCAGATCGTCCATGCAGCTCATGCCGGCCATCGCAACCGCCGGTGCGACCACTGAACCCAGAGGCATTTTCCCATGACCCAGTCATCAGCCATTCGCGCCAAGGGCGATTTCGAGAACCTGGCGAGCGACCTGTTTATCGGCGGCCGCTGGCGTCCCGCCTCCAGCGGGGAGCGGATCGATGTTTATGATCCGTCCACCGAGGAGGTGATCACCAGCGTTGCCAATGCCAGCGTCGAGGACGGCATTGCCGCCGTGGACGCCGCTGCCGCCGCTGCCGCAGGCTGGGCCGCCACCGCACCGCGCAAGCGCGCCGATATCCTGATGCGCGCCTATGCCTTGATGACCGAGCGGGCGGAATGGCTGGCCGAGCTGATCTCGCGCGAGAATGGCAAGGCGCTGCCCGATGCCCGGGGTGAGGTTGCCTATGCGGCCGAGTTCTTCCGCTGGTATGCCGAGGAAGGCGTGCGGCTTACTGGCGAAATCTCGATGGCGCCGAGCGGCAACAACCGCATCATCGTGCAGTACCAGCCGGTGGGCATTGCCGTGCTGGTGACGCCATGGAATTTTCCGGCGGCAATGGCCACCCGCAAGATTGGGCCGGCGCTGGCGGCGGGCTGCACCTGCATCCTCAAGCCCGCGACCGAAACGCCGTTGACCGCCTATGCCATGGCCGAAATCCTCGCCGAAGCGGGGGTGCCCGATGGCGTGGTCAATGTGGTCACGACCGGCAAGTCGGGCCCGGTGATCAGCGCCATGTTGCATGATCCGCGGGTGCGCAAGCTCTCCTTCACCGGCTCGACGGAAGTTGGGCGCGTGCTGCTCAAGGAAGCGGCCGACCAGGTGATCAATTGCTCCATGGAGCTCGGAGGCAATGCCCCATTCGTGGTGTTCGACGATGCCGACATCGATGCGGCGGTGGATGGCGCGATGATTGCCAAGATGCGCAATGGCGGGGAGGCCTGCACGGCCGCCAACCGCTTTTATGTGCAGCGTGGCGTACTGGAAGCCTTTGCCGAGAAATTCGCAACGCGCATGAAGGCGCTGCAGGTCGGCCCGGGCTATCATCCAACGACGCAGCTGGGGCCACTGGTCAATGCCAAGAGCCGTGACAAGGTGGCTTCGCTGGTGAGCGATGCGGTTTCGCGCGGTGCGCGCGTGGTGACGGGCGGCTCGGCGCCCGAGCGCAAGGGCTTTTACTACGAAGCCACCATTCTGGCCGATGTGAGCCCGGAAGC
>JAQSXP010000208.1 GCA_029256605.1 Devosia sp.
ATCCTGACTGCCCTCGCCATCACCCGCTCGCTGCCTTTCACCTCCCTGATCACCGGCGATGGCGAAACGCTCATGCGCGCGCAGATCGCCGTCCAGGGCGCCTATCCCAAGCTGCCTGAAGGAATCACCCAAGGCGTGGGGGAGGGGGCTCCAACCTCGATCGCGCCGGGCAAGACCAATCTCGTTGGCTCTATCGTCAAGCTGCGCGGCTATGACGACACATTCCTGTTCGTCGCCCGCCCGGTGGATGCCGAGGTGCTCGAATATATGCGCCTGACCGACGAGAACATCACCGAGTATCGGGAATATGCTTCCAATCGGCTAGTGCTGCAGATCACCTTCACCATCATGTATATCGGCCTGGCCGTGGTGCTGCTGCTGGCAGCCCTCTGGACCGGCATTGCCCTCGCCAACCGGTTTGTGGACCCGATCCGTAATCTCATGATCGCCTCCTCCCGCGTCAGCCGGGGTGAGCTCGACGTGCAAGTGCCGGTGCAGGAGGGCAGGGGCGATCTGCGCGATCTCTCCACCGGCTTTAACCGCATGACCCAGCAACTGCGCTCGCAGCGCGAGGCCCTCCTGACGGCCAACGCCATGAACGAAAAACGCCGCCAGTTCACCGAAGCAGTGGTGGAAGGCGTGTCCGCCGGCATCATTGGTCTGGACTCATTTGGTGCGGTGACCCTCGTCAACGCCCGCGCTTGCGAGATGCTCGATACCGACGAAATCAGCCTCATGGGCAAGCGCATCGAAGATGTGATGACGCAACTCGCGCCCATCCTTGAGCGCGCCCGCTCCGCGCGCCGCGGCCAGGTGCGCGACCAAATCCAGCTCGGCAATGAAACGGACCGGCGCACCTATCAGGTCCAGCTGACCCGCGAAGGCTCCATCGCCGAGTCCAAGGGATATGTGCTCACCTTTGACGACATCACCGATCTCGAATCGGCGCAGCGCACCAGCGCCTGGGCCGATGTGGCGCGCCGGGTTGCCCACGAGATCAAGAACCCGCTGACCCCCATTCAGCTCTCCGCCGAGCGCCTGCGCCGGCGCTATGGCGCCAAGCTCGAAGACGATCGGGATGTGTTCGACAAGTGCATCAACACCATTGTCCGGCAGGTCGGCGATATCGGCCGCATGGTCGACGAATTCTCCGCCTTTGCCCGGATGCCCGAAGCGGCGCCTGAGCCCGCCGATCTCTCCGACACCGTCCGGCAGGCTGTGTTCCTCGAGAGCGTGCGGCTGCCCGACCTCAACATCATCACGCATCTGCCCGAAAAGGCGATCATCGCCTTTTTCGATTCCCGCCTGATCTCCCAAACACTCACCAACCTCATCAAGAATGCGGTGGAAGCCTTTGAGACGGTGCCCAAGGGCCCCGATTGGGAGCCCACCATCACAGTAGCCGCGCAAGTCGAAGGCAATTTCGCCCGCGTCACCGTTTCGGACAACGGCAAGGGCTGGCCCAAGGACAACCGGCAACGGCTACTCGAACCCTATATGACGACCCGCGAGAAAGGCACCGGCCTTGGCCTCGCCATCGTTGCCAAGATCGTCGAACAGCATGGCGGAATCGTCGAGCTGGTCGATGCCGAACCCGATCCCAGCGGGCGGGTAGGGGCCAGCGTCACCTTCACGCTGCCGCTCCGTTCGCCACACATTTCATCGGATAGCGCCGGTTCCTCACGGCAGGAACAGCGGCCATCCCAACAGGAGGAACCGCTTAAGCAAGCGGTTGTTCACACCTAATGGCACTCGACATCCTGATCATCGACGACGAAGACGATATCCGCGAACTGATTGCGGGCATCCTTGAAGACGAAGGCTATGAGGCCCGCCAGGCCCATGACGCCGATAGCGGCCTCAACGAGATCGCCCGGCGGCGACCAAGCCTTGTCTTCCTCGATATCTGGATGCAGGGCTCTCGCCTCGATGGCCTGCAGCTGCTCGACGTCTTTCAGTCCCAGCACCCCGAAATGCCGGTGGTGATGATTTCGGGGCACGGCAATGTGGAAACCGCCGTGTCGGCAATCCGCCGCGGGGCCTACGACTACATCGAAAAGCCCTTCAAGATCGATCGGCTGCTCCACATCACCCAGCGCGCCATGGAAGCAACGCGGCTGCGCAACGAGGTTGCCGAACTCAAGGAACGCTCTGCGGCCAAGAGCGAGATGGTGGGCAGCTCGCCAGCACTCCAGCAGGTACGAGGCCTGATCGAAAAGTCTGCCCCGACCAACTCGCGCATCTTCATTTCGGGCCCGTCGGGCGTCGGCAAGGGGCTTGTCGCGCGTCTCCTGCATCAGCGTAGCCCACGCGCCGACTCGCCTTTTGTCGAGATCAACGCCTCCCTTTATGCCCCCGAAGAAGTACCGGTGGTGCTGTTCGGCCGCGAAAGCCGCGATAAATCCGGCGTGCTTAAGGTCGAAGTTGGCGCGCTGGAAAAGGCCCATGGCGGTACGCTCTACCTCTCCGAGGTGACGACGCTTCCCGCAGCAACCCAGGCAGCTTTGCTGCGCACACTGGTGGAGAATCGCTTCAACCGCGTCGGGGGCACCCAGGCTGTGCCGATCGATGTGCGCATCATCGCCTCGAGCTCGCAGAATGTCGCCGCCCAGATCGAAGCCGGCGAATTCCGCAGCGATCTGTTCCATCGCCTGTCCATCGTGCCTTTGCCGATTACGCCCCTCAAGGAACGACGCGAGGATGTGCCGCCGCTGGTCAACGTCTTCATCGAACAGGTCTGCCGCATGCACAATCTGCAGCGCCTTGCGGTTGGCGACGACGCCATGGCTGTGCTGCAGGCCCAGGAATGGCCAGGTAATGCCCGGCAGCTGCGCAATTCCATCGAGCGCCTGCTGATCCTGATGAAGGACCAGCAGCCCGAGGATGGCACCATCACTGCACCCATGCTGCCGTCCGACATCGGTGAAGTGCTGCCAACGGTCGGCGATACCGACTCGTCTGCGCACCTCATGAGCCTGCCGCTACGCGAGGCGCGCGAAGTCTTCGAGCGGCAATATCTCCTAGCCCAAATCGAGCGTTTCGGCGGGAACATCTCCAAGACTGCGGAGTTCGTCGGTATGGAGCGCAGTGCCTTGCATCGCAAGATCAAGTCATTGGGGCTTTAGGACCGAGGAAAACGAAGCCAAGCCATGCAGACGCCGCGGGTAGGCAGCAAAATGCAGGCGTGCCATACTGCCGGACCAAATGACGACCTTATAAAACCGGATCAACGCGGTGCTTCCGGGGACCATACAGACGCTCAATCAGAGGCGTCGCTCAACAAGACTGCCGCATAAAAGAGGCCTGAATGCCCAGTGAAAAGCAGCAAAACCTGCAAGATTCTTTTCTCAATCACGTGCGTAAGCAGAAAGTACCGGTCACGATCTTCCTGGTGAACGGCGTCAAGCTTCAGGGAGTGATCACCTGGTTCGACAATTTCTGCTTGTTGCTGCGCCGCGATGCGCAGTCACAGCTGGTCTATAAGCACGCGATCTCGACGATTATGCCCGGAGCCCCCATCCAGCTTTTCGATCCGGAGCAGAACCAAGACAGCGACTAACCCATGACTGAGCACGACGAGCTGGACGACGAACACCGGGGCGGACCCCAGGCCTTTATCGACCGGCGAGAAGTACCCACCCGCGCCGGGCTGATCTGCCCGGACGTACGCGGCAGTTTTTCGGCCCACACCATCGAATCACGCAAGGCGGAGTTCGAAGGGCTAGCGGGCGCGATTCGCCTCGATATCGTCTTTTCCGAAGTGCTCAAAGTCCGCGAGATCAAGCCGGCGACCTTCCTGGGTGGAGGACACGTGGAAACGCTCGCTCACCGCGTTAAGGAGGAGGACATCGATCTCCTCCTTGTGGATGCGGCGCTCACGCCGATCCAGCAGCGCAATCTGGAAAAGGAGACCGGCGCCAAGGTGCTCGATCGCACCGCGCTGATCCTTGAGATTTTCGGTGAACGGGCCGCCACGCGTGAAGGCGTGCTGCAGGTCGAGCTAGCGCACCTCAACTATCAAAAAAGCCGTCTCGTGCGCTCCTGGACCCACCTTGAGCGCCAGCGCGGCAGCGGCGGACTTGGCTTCATGGGCGGTCCGGGTGAAACCCAGATCGAAAGCGATCGGCGCCAGTTGACTGATCGCATTGTGCTGCTTGAAGAGCGGCT
>JAQSXP010000209.1 GCA_029256605.1 Devosia sp.
CAGTTTGTCGAGATAGCGGATTTCGCGCATCGTGGGCTCCTCGATCTCCTCCACCCGCACGCCGCAAACAACGCCCCGGATCAGCGCCCGATCCGGGTTCATCCGCGGCGCCTGGGCAAAGAAATCCTCGAAATTGGTGCCCGCCGCCAGCACACCCTCGAGGCTCGCTTCATCATGCCCGGTCAACCAGCAGATGATGCGGTCCAGCTCCGCCTTGCTGCGCCCCTTGCGCTCCGCCTTTGCCACATAGGCCGGATAAACGCTGGCAAAGCGCATCCCATAGACTCGATGCCCCGGCATCGCTGCCCTCCCCGAGCTGCACGTCCTGGGGGCCAACCATAACCCAGATCAGGCCATCGGTCAGCTGCGCAGCCCCGGCGCCTCCTGGCCGGTGCTCTGCACATATTCGGTATAGCCTCCGCCATAAACATGCACGCCCTCGGGCGTCAGCTCCAGCACGCGGTTGGACAGCGCCGCCAGGAAATGCCGGTCGTGCGACACAAACAGCATCGTGCCCTCATATTGGCTGAGCGCCGTAATCAGCATTTCCTTGGTGGCGATGTCGAGATGGTTGGTCGGCTCGTCGAGCACGAGGAAGTTCGGGGGATCGAACAGCATCATCCCCATCACGAGCCGCGCCTTTTCCCCGCCCGACAGCACCCGGCATTTCTTGTCGATCTCGTCGCCCGAAAACCCGAACGCTCCCGCCAGCGCCCGCAGCGGCGCCTGACCCGCCTGTGGAAACGAGCTTTCCAACTGCTGGAACACGGTTAGATCGCCATCGAGCACATCCATGGCGTGCTGGGCAAAATAGGCCATCTTGACCGATGGCCCGCGCGACACCGTGCCGGCGTCCGGCTCGGTCGTGCCGGTCACGAGCTTGAGGAGGGTCGATTTACCCGCGCCATTGACCCCCATGATGCACCAGCGCTCCTTGCGCCGCACATGAAAGTCGAGCCCGTCATAGATCGAGCGGCTGCCATAGCTCTTGCTAACGCCTTTGAGCAGCGCCACGTCCTCGCCCGAGCGGGGCGCGGGGCGGAACTCGAAATCCACCGTCTGGCGCCGCTTGGGCGGCTCGACCCGGTCGATCTTGTCGAGCTTTTTCACCCGGCTCTGCACCTGCGCGGCGTGGCTGGCGCGCGCCTTGAAACGGGCGATGAAATCGAGTTCCTTGGCCAGCATCGCCTGCTGCCGCTCGAATTGCGCCTGCTGGTTCTTTTCGGCAATGGCGCGCTGCTGCTGATAAAACTCGTAATTGCCCGAATAGGTGGTGAGCCCGCCCGCATCGATCTCGACGATCTTGGTGCAGATCCGGTTCATGAATTCGCGGTCGTGCGAGGTCATGAACAGGGCCCCCTGGTAGTTCTGCAGAAATGCTTCCAGCCAGATCAGCGATTCCAGATCAAGGTGGTTGCTCGGTTCGTCGAGCAGCAGCGCATCGGGGCGCATCAACAGGATACGCGCCAGCGCCACGCGCATCTTCCAGCCGCCCGACAGCTTGCCGACATCGCCATCCATCATTTCCTGGGAAAAGCCCAGGCCATCGAGCACTTCGCGCGCCCGCCCATCGAGCGAATAGCCGTCCAGCTCCTCGAACTGGTGCTGCACTTCCCCATAGCGTTCGATAATGGCGTCCATCTCGTCGGCCTTGTCGGGGTCGCCCATATCGGCTTCCAGGGCGCGCATTTCGCTGATCAGCGCGCTAACCGGGCCGGCCCCGTCCATCACTTCGGAAACGACGCTGCGCCCGCTCATCTCGCCCACCTCCTGGCTGAAATAGCCAATGGTGATGCCGCGGTCTGTGGAAACCTGGCCCTCGTCCGGCTGCTCTTCGCCCGTGATCAGGCGGAACAATGTGGTCTTGCCGGCGCCATTGGGGCCAACCAGGCCCACCTTTTCGCCCTTCAACAAGCTGGCCGAGGCATCGATAAAGACGATCTGCTTGCCATTCTGCTTGCCGATATTGTCGAGGCGGATCATGCGCGGAGGTATCCAAAACATTGCGCCGCCATTGCTGGCGGCGGAAAAATCTTGGGCACCGATTACAGCAGATTGCCGCGCACTGAAAGCCATCGCCGCCATGGCACGTTGCCGCTCCACCGCGGGCGGGCGGCGGCGCTACATCCTCAGGCTTGGCGGGCCCGGCGCAACCCCTCGGCAAGCTGATGGGCTTGCACATCGGCGACAAACCGCACCAGCAGGCGGTTGAAATGGTCGGCCTGGCTCCAGAACGGGGAATGGCCAGCTTCGGGAATGGTAATGCTCCGGCCCATCCAGAGCTGCGGAATGGCGAGGGTATCGAGATAAGGCAGTTTCACCACGGGGTCATCGGCGCCATTGACCAGGGCGACCGGCACGTCGGCGCTTTCCACGACGCGTTTTTGGTCGGCACCATCGCCGCGCATCATGCTGCGGATAAAGCATTGCCGCAGCCGGCCATCGGCACGCTGGATTGCCTGCAGCGGCAGTTCGTCGGTTTCGCCCTCGCCATAGCACATGGCGAGAAAACGCTTGGCATCGCGCGGGGTGAATTCGGGCTTGCTGGCCAGCAACATGTCCCAGCTGGCGCGAAAGCCGCGCATCAGCCCAAGCGGCCCCTTGCCCACCGGTGGGGTACCCACGAGCATGGCGCCGCTCACTGCCGAGCTGCGCGCCATCATCTCGATGGCCACGTGCCCGCCCAGCGACCAGCCGCATACCGCAATCTGCTCGAGCCCCAGCGCATCGAGCACCTCGAGCACCGCTTCGGCCAGCCGCGTCAGCCCATAGCCATCCAGGTCGATCGCGTCGGTGGAATGGCCGTGCCCCGGCAGGTCGAGGGCCAGCAGGCGGAGCGGTTGCAGCACCGGGCTGTCGAACTGGCGCCGGAACGCGTCCGCCGAAGCGCCCGAACCATGCAGCAACAGCAACGGGTAGCCCGTGCCTCCGCGGTCTCGCAATGCAATGTCAGAATAGCGTGTTCGAATGACTTTGCTTCTGGCCCGCATTTGGCATCGCTCCTCTCCGTCCAGAAATGACGGGCGAAGTTTGCGGAAGCCTTAAACGGCATCCTTAACAGGATTATTCAATCGGGCCGCAGAACAGATTGACAGTTTTGATTGCATTGCTGACAAATGCTGATCCTCAATAGAGATCAGCCAGATGAACGCCTCGCTCGATATTGTCGTGACAATCATCAGTTGGGGCGTTGTGGCCCAGCATATCTGGGCAACCCGGGGTCATTTCGTTGCCGATAAGATGCAGCTGCCGGCAGCTGTGCTGGCGGCCATCGTTCTGCTGACCTCGATTGTCTACACCGTCCTCATCTGGACGGACGAGCAGCCCCTGGTCGCAAAACTCATTGGCTTGCTGCTGGAGGTAGCGGCCATGGCCTTGTTCTGGTGGGCCATTCGCGCCTCCCGGCAGGCCCAGCTCCGCTTCGCCTTCGATCTCAACCAGCCCCGAACCCTGCTGCAGCACGGGCCCTATCGCTATGTGCGGCACCCATTTTATACGTCCTACATCGTGTTCTGGACCGGCTGGGCAATGGCGACCTGGTCCCCCGTGGCCCTTCTGCCCCTCGGCGCGATCATCGTCCTCTATATTCTGGCCGCCCGCGGGGAGGAGCGCAATTTCGCCGCCACGGCGATGTCGCGCGACTATGAGGCCTATCGCAGCCGGGCCGGCCTGTTCTGGCCCCGCCTGTTCCGGCCCGCCGGCAAGCAGCGCGTCTGAGGCGGCGGCGGGTCCGACCCGCCGCCCGCAAGTGCTTACCAGGACGTAGCGATATACTTGGCCTCGGTGAACTCCAGCAGGCCATGATGAGCGCCTTCACGCCCCAGCCCGCTCTGCTTGACCCCGCCAAAGGGAGCCGCCGGGTCAGACACGAGACCCCGGTTGAGCGCGATCATGCCGCTCTCGATCCGCTCCGAGACCCGCAGGCCGCGCGCCAGATCGCCGGTATAGACATAGGCCACAAGCCCGTATTCGGTGTCATTGGCCAGCCGGATCGCCTCCTCTTCGCTGTCGAAGGCAACGATTGGCGCCACCGGCCCAAAGATCTCTTCATGCACCAGCGCCGCTTCCGGGCTCACATCGGCCAGAATGGTGGCTTCGTAGTAAAAGCCCTTGCGCTCGGGCGCCGAGCCGCCCGTCACCACGCGCGCACCGCGCGAAACC
>JAQSXP010000210.1 GCA_029256605.1 Devosia sp.
CGAGCTGCAAACAGCGCACCATAAAGAACCCTCCGCCCACACAGCGCCATCAGTCTGCTTCCCCTCCCCCTTGAGGGGAGGGGCCAAGGGCGGGGGTCGCCGTGTGGCCCACTGAGGGACCCCCACCCTCAATCCCTCCCCGCAAGGGGGAGGGAAGCCCAAGAGCCGCTGGTACCGCACTAAGCCAAGCTACCAGTCGCAGCGAGGCTGACTGGCTGATCCCTGATATCCACCCACGAGTTCCTCCGTCCCCCTCCCCCTTGAGGGGAGGGGTCAGGGGTGGGGGTTCAGGTGGATGAACAGGGGTGGAGGTCACGAGGAGTTACCGGTGCTTTCGGCAGGGCTCCACTGGGCGGAAGAGCCCGAACCCCCACCCTCAATCCCTCCCCTCAAGGGGGAGGGAAGCCCAAGAGCCGCTGGTGCCGCATTAGCCTTGGAGTGCCCAAACTGCGGGTCCCCACCCCGGTCCAAAACAACAAAAAAGGCGGGTCCGAAAACCCGCCTTCGTCAATCTTGCCTCGCGTAAAACCTTAGTTCAGGCGAGAACCCACATCGGCGATGGCCCGGTCGACCACCTGGTTGCCGCGATTGTTCATCTCGTCGGTCAGCACCACACGGGCTGCCTCAATGGCGACATCGGCGGAGCGGGCGCGTACTTCGGCAATGGCCTGGGCCTCGGCCTGGGCGATCTTGTCTTCCACCGACTTGGTGCGGCGGGCCACGAGTTCAGCCAGCGAGGTCTGGGCTTCGGCGGTCAGGCGTACGGCTTCTTCGCGCGCGGTAGCGATGATGCTTTCCGCTTCGCTTTCGGCGGCAATGCGCTTCTGCTCATATTCCACCAGCAGCGCTGCGGCTTCTTCGCGCAACCGCTTGGCCGATTCCAGCTCATCGGCGATCTGCCGGATGCGGCCGTCGAGCATCTTGTTGATGGTCTTGGGGATGCCAAAATAGGCCACCACCACAAAGAACACCACCAGCGCGACAAGGGCCCAGAAGCTGTTGTCCATCCATTCCATGCTGCTTACTCCTTGCCAACCTTGGCGACTGCAGCGCGAACGCTTTCAGGCGAAACTTCGCCCACCAGCTGGGCCACGATGGTCTGCGCCGTTGCGGCGGCAATCTCGTCGACCTGGGTGAGGGCGGCGGCCTTGGTCTGGGCGATGCGCGCCTCGGCCGAGGTCATGCGGGCGGCAAGGTCGGTTTCCACAGCCTGGCGCTTGGCGGCCAGTTCGGTCTGGATGGATTCGCGCGTTTCGTTGGCAATGCCCTGCGCCTTGCTCTTCGCAGCGGCAAGGGCCGCCTCATAAGCAGCGATAGCGGCATCGGTTTTCTGGCGGCTCGCATCGGCGGCAGCCAGGTCGGCATCCAGCCGTGCCTTGCGCTCGTCGATGATCGAACCGAGGCGGGGCAGGGCCAGCTTGCTCATCAGCAGGTAGAGCGCGGCGAAGGTGATCGCCAGCCACAACAGCTGTGAGGGGAATGTTGCGGGGTCGAAGGGCGGGAACACGCCGGTGTCATGGGCATCGGCGCCCACTTCGGTGCCGTGGTGTTCGGCAGCGGGGTCATGCCCCGTAGCGCCTTCCACAGGCTCCCCATGGGGGACATCAATAACCGTGTCGAGGTTTTGCTCGCTCGGTGTTTCCGCCTCTTGGGCGAAGGCTTGCGTGGCCATCGGCTTGGTTCCGTTCGATCCGGAGAAACCGGCGGTCGGCCGGTCGAGAAAAGGCAGCCGGGTCTAGAGCCCCGGCTGCATCAGCGTCGTGCTGCCTTGGATTAGGCGACGAACAGCAGGATCAGGGCGACCAGGAACGAGAAGATGCCCAGTGCTTCGGTCACGGCGAAACCGAAGATCAGGTTACCGACCTGCGAGGGAGCAGCCGACGGGTTGCGCAGTGCGCCCGTCAGGAAGTTCGAGAAGATGGATGACACGCCAAGGGCAGCGCCGGCCATACCGAGGGTTGCAATACCAGCGCCGATGAACTTTGCGGCTTCAGCGTCCATTTGGGTAGTCCTTTCGAGGGGTCAAAGAGATTGGCGGGTTCGCCGGGGAAAAACTCAACGCCTAGTGTGAAGGGTGAACCGCGTCGTTGAGATACATCGAAGTCAACACTGCAAACACATAGGCCTGCACTGCTGCCACGAGGAATTCGAGAGCCGTCAGGGCAACGGCCATGAAGAGCGGCAGGATGGCGCCCATCCAGCCAAGGAACCCGGCAGCACCCAGCGTCACCACAAAGCCGGTGAACACTTTAAGCGTGATGTGGCCGGCCAGGATATTGCCGAACAAACGAACCGACAGGCTGATCGGACGCGACAGGAACGACACGATTTCGATCGGCACGACGATAAAGAGGATCGGCGTGGGGATGCCGGCCGGAGCGAACAGCTTGAAGAACTTGAGGCCATGGCGCATCACGCCATAGATGAAGACGACGCTGATCACGAGCATCGCCAGCGCAAACGTCACGATGATGTGGCTGGTGAAGGTGAAGGCATAGGGGATCATGCCGAACATGTTGCCCATCAGCACGAAGGCAAACAGCGAGAACACGAAGGGGAAGAACTTCATGCCTTCCGTGCCCGCCGAGCTTCGCAACATATTGGCAATGAACTGGTAGCCCATCTCGGCCACGAGCTGCATTCGGCCTGGGATTACGCTGCGGCGGCTGGTTGCCATCAGCAGGAACCCGGTGATCACCACGACCGACAGCACCATATAAAGCGCGGAGTTGGTGAAGGCGATGTTCATCCCCGAACCGGGAGTGCCATCGCCACCAATGGTGGCAATGGGGAAAATGTCTTGGATGACAAACTGGTGGATCGGATCAGTACCGGCCAATGGAGAGCCCCTTGCGCGTCATCATCTAATCGATCCGCTTTTCCTCATCCGCCTCAGGTCCCAGATCGGAACCCGGCGGAGGGGGCGAAGCGGCGTTCATTTCCGTCACCACGCGGATGACATTGAATATTCCGGCAGCAAAGCCCACCATCAGCAGGATCAGCATGCCCCAGGGGCTGGTACCCAATCCCATGTCGATCAGGTATCCGATACCTGTACCGACCATGATGGCAGCGACGAATTCGGTCCCGATGCGCATGCCGCGCGCCAGTCCGCTCATCTGCTTGGAATGGTCCTGCGAGGCTCTGTTGTCCTCGCGGTCCCGCTCCCGCCTGGCCTGGGCAATGCGCGATGCGAGATCACGCGTCACCCCTGCAGCACTGGACCGACCTTCGGTATCTTGCGGCTCTTGCATCCGCCTCTTCCCCTCGGCCGGCTTCAACCTGCACTTGGCAGGGCGCCCTTTTCTAAGTGGCCGCAACATAGTGGCGCCCCCTACGGGTGTCAAGAACACTGCAAATGAGCCAAATGCTTGTTAACAAACGGCTTTCCGCTTTTGCCCGGGGGTGCGGCATGCTGTCCTGCCGCCGTTGTGGCAAAGTTAAGGCGAGCAGGGCAGATTCTCAGCGCCTGCTTTCCCTTCCGATCGCCCTGTGCACTTGCCAATAGGTGGTGCCTTGCAACTCCTATTGACCTCTAGGTCATTTCCTATGCAGATGCGCGCCCATGAGCGATATCAAGTCTTTCCGCCAGTCTGTTGAATCTTTCATTGCCGCGCGCGGCTGGACCCCGACCCGGTTCGGGCGCACGGTGGCGGGCGATCCGCTGTTTGTGTTCGACCTGCGCGAAGGGCGTGAACCGCGCAGCGAAACCCGCGCCCGTATTCTGCGCGCCATGCAGGAGTTTGGGGAAGGGGAAACCGCCCCGCCGCTACGCATCGGCGTCGCCGGCCTCGGCAATGTCGGCGCGACCCTCGTGCGCATCCTGCAGCGCGATGGCGCCGAGCTCACGCGCAAGCTCAACCGCCAGATCGTCGTCACCGCCGTTGCCGCCCGCTCCCGCTCGCGCGACCGCGGCATCGATATTTCTGGCCTCGAATGGTTCGATGATCCCGTGGCCCTGGCCAAATCCGACGGCATCGATCTTTTCGTCGAGCTGATCGGCGGCGAAGACGGCCCCGCCTTTGCTGCCGTAAAAGCCGCACTCGAGATCGGCCGCCCCGTCGTCACCGCCAACAAGGCGCTCCTCGCCAAACACGGCGTTGCCCTCGCGCGCCTTGCCGAAGAATCCTCGGCCCAGCTCGGCTTCGAAGCCGCG
>JAQSXP010000211.1 GCA_029256605.1 Devosia sp.
GGCGTCAGCCGCTTGCGCCATTCCTCATCGGTCCGCGTGACCGGAAATGCATGAGCATCCATGCCATTCTCCCGCTTGTTCCAAAATTTCAACATGGCTTTCATATAGTGCTGCAGCCGCCCTGGCGACAGGCCCAGTCCTTCCGAGCCGTTCAAGCCGAGGTGACCGGCGCCTCGAACAGCCCGGTGGGAAAGCCATCCTGGCTCACCTGGTTCTTTTCTCGCCAGTAGTCCTCGATGCCATCGACTCCCTTGGCACGCGCCCAGCTATCCATTTGCGGGCGCTCTTCGCGATAATCGAACAGCGGCACGCCATAGCCGCACGAACTCTGCACCAGCTCGATATCGAGCCGCACCATCTGCCGAGCCCCCAGCGGAGCCTCGCCCCCAAACTGCTCGGCCAGGAGGGCGGCATATTCCTCGCTCTCACGATGAATCACCCGTCCCTGTCCGTAGAGGCGCAAAATCAGCGGCGGCCCTTCCACGGCGCAGAACATGATGGTCAGCCGCGGATCGATCCGCAGATGCGCCGCCGTTTCATTGCCGCTGCCGGCGGCGACATGTTCACATGTCCCGTCGGCGCGGCAGAAGCCGTGAAGAACATGTGCTGGGCGGCAATGAACCTGTGATGGTGGGATTCGAGCTGGGGAAATCGCTTGGCCATCCCCCATTTCTGCGCCCGCCCCACCCGCCCACGCAAGCTCTTTTCATCAGCCGCTGGAACCTGCCGCCAAGTTCGTTCTCTTCCCCCAACAGATGCCGGAACCGAGGCTCCTGCCCTCCCTCCCCCCTGAGGGGAGGGCTGGGGTGGGGGTCAGCGTCGTGGCCGCATGGTGCCTGCCACGACGACCCCCTCCTTCAATCCCGCCCCTCGCGGGGGTGGGAACCAAGTGCCCCGGCAAGCGGCGCGTTATGCCACCCTCTTCGCAGGGAAGGCCACAGACAGCAGTCATCGAGAACCGGCGAATCAATGCTCATCGTCACGCACCATCCGCCCCAGCTTCGGTTGGGGCGAGTCGAAAACAGTGATGTCCGAGAACCGGAACGAAGCGTGCCTGAGCACTCGAGCACCGGAAGAACAGCAATTTGGTGCTTGCAGGCCGCCCCGGCGGAAAAAGGGGGCGGATGGTGGGAGTAACAAGGATTGAACTTGTGACCCTTCGCGTGTGAAGCGAATGCTCTCCCGCTGAGCCCCCCTCGATGTCAACGAGGTGCTCTCCCGCTGAGCTATACGCCCATCTCTCCGGGAAGGAACAGCATTGCCGTTCCAGTGGCGCGGATAGACCATAAAACCCCCGAAGCGGTCAAGAGGTCCTGCGCACCATTTCGCGCCCCTTGTGGAAATCTTGCGCCGGCGCCGCGGCGCCGGGCCATTCCGGGGCGTGTAGGCTCAGGCCGCCAGCAGGCGCTCCACTTCGTTCACCAGGTCCTTGAGGTGGAACGGCTTGCTCAACACCGACGCATCCTTGGGCGCGTCGCTGTCGGGGTTCAGCGCCACGGCGGCAAAGCCGGTGATGAACATGACTTTGAGGTCCGGATCGAGCTCGGTGGCGCGCCGCGCCAGCTCGATCCCATCCATTTCGGGCATCACGATATCGCTGAGCAGCAGCGAAAACGGCTCCTCGCGCAGCCGCTCATAGGCCGACAATCCATTGTCGAAGGAAACCACCTCATAGCCGGCGTTTTTCAGCGCCCGCGTCAGAAACTGGCGCATGTCGTTATCATCTTCCGCCAGCAGAATTCGTCTCATCACTCTCTCCGGCCATTCGCCACTGAGTCGCAAATTATCGCACGGATGTTTATGCCAAGTTAGCCATGACGCAAACCGGCTCGTGGCCGGTACAATTATCTTGATCAACTGGACAAGCCGCGTGCCGCGCGCCACATTGTGGGCGTAAACGGCGCTGCGTCGCAGAACGGCGCCCAAGCCGAGCGGGAGGGACTGTGCGGTCCGACTATTGGGATCAGCCAGCGTTTGAAACGATCCGGCCGCGCCGCCTGGTGGCGCCCCTGGTGTTCAACTCGGCCCATTCGGGGCGCAATTACCCCGAACGCTTCCTGGCCATGACCCGGCTCGACAATCTCTCGATCCGCCAGTCCGAAGATGCCTTTGTCGATGAACTTTTTGCCCGGGCGCCCCATCTGGGCGCGCCACTGCTGCGCGCGCACTTCCCTCGGGCCTATCTCGACGTCAACCGCGAGCCCTGGGAGCTCGATCCCACCATGTTCGACGAACCGCTGGGGCCCCGGTTCAACACCACTTCGCCCCGCGTCGCCGCCGGTCTTGGCACGCTGGCGCGCGTCGTGGCCGAAAACAAGCCCATCTATCGCGATCGGCTGACCCTGGCCGATGCGCGCATGCGCATTGAGGGCATTTACCACCCCTATCACGCCGCGCTGCAAAAGCTGCTCAACGAGGCCGTCGGCATTTTTGGGGTCGCGGTGCTCATCGATTGCCATTCCATGCCGCGCATCAATCGCCCCAATGATCGCTCCGGCCCCGACATTGTTTTGGGCGATCGCTACGGCACCACCTGCACCCCGGCCCTTATCGATCTGGTGGAAACCGTATTTAGCGCCGCGGGCCTGCGCGTCGCGCGCAACCGCCCCTATGCCGGCGGCTTTGCCACCCGCGCCTATGGCCGCCCGCAAACGGGCGTTCACGCCCTTCAGATCGAAATCAGCCGCCACCTCTACATGAACGAGGCGACCCTGGATCGAAACAGCGGCTTTGATGCCATGCGCTCGCTCATGGACCACCTCATCTCCGCCCTCATCACCCTCGACCTGCCGACCCTCCTCACCCCCCACCCCAACCCGCAAAAACTCGCCGCCGAATAGCGGACGTGCCGAGGCCGGTCGCCGAGCGCGGCCGCCGCCCTTAACGGCATCGAAAGCTTCTGCCCCTATGGCAAATCCATGGGGTGGGGCGGGTTTCGAAACTGGATTGTGGCGGCGTTGCTGCTGTTGTCGATACTGACGCCACTGGGCGTCGCATCGGCGGGCGCCGCCGACTCCAAGACCATCCAGACCTCCTGCTGGGCCCCTGCTGGCATCACCGAAGACCTGGTCACCACGGCGCTCTCGGCTGAGCGCTGGCTCTGCGACGGCCGCAAATTCTCCATCGATGCCGAGCGCGTGCTGCTTCGCTTCGATCTGGGCCCCGGCGATCCCCTCCCTCGCTATTTCCTGTCGCGGCGCAGCGCCCTCGAAGCCGTGCATCTGCTGGCCATCGACACGGACGGCGGGGTGCGACAAGCCTCCGTCGCCGCGCCCGCTTTGCCCAGCGCCATGACGGGTGGCTATTTCAAGGCCGACCTACCCTTGGTCACCCGCGCCACCCGGCAGATCGTCGTGGCGATCGATCTGCCCAGCCACCGCATGACGCTGGAGCGGGCTTATCTCGCGCCAAGCGACACGGCTGGCACCAGCAGCAGCCACGATCTGCAGTTCCTGATCATCGTGGCTGGTTTTGCCGGCATGCTCGTCATGCCCCTGATCTTTGATGCAGCCTTCTACCGCATCCTGCGCGAACCCTTTGTCCTCTGGCATTCGGCGCTGACGCTCTCGCTCCTCATCACCGTTCTGGTCTCATCGCCTCTGGCCGTCGTCCTGTTCGATCCGCCGGCCATGACCTTGAGCTGGATGACGACCCTCGTCTTTGGGGTCACGATCGCCTCGGGAGCCATGTTCACCCACAGCTTCATCGAGCCCGGGCTCCTGCATCCCGTGCTGCGGCGCCTGCTCCCCTGTTGCGCGTGCTGTCCATCGCCGACGCCCTGCGCCGGGGCAGTCGCGCCGCCAAGTTCCAGGCAATGGGCTATGCGCCCATGGTCGCTGTCGGGTTGATCCGGCTGGCGACGGGCGTACTCCCCTGGTTCGACAGCCACGATGCCATGCTCGTCTTCTATGCCGGGTGCCTGTGCGAGATCATCTTCACTACGCTGGGCGTGGCGGATCGCTTCATGACCATCAAGCGCGAGCGCGACCGGGCCCGCACCGAAGCCGATCTGCTGGAGCGGCTGTCCAACACCGACCCCCTGACCGGATTGCTCAATCGGCGCGCGATCGAGACGCAGTTTGCCCAGCTGCGGGTCCAGGGCTTTGCCACCCTGGCGGTCATTGACCTAGACCACTTCAAGGCGATCAATGACCTCAACAGCCACTTGGTCGGCGATGCCGTGCTCAAGGCCGTCGCCTCTGCCCTCCAGCCCGGGCCGGACCTTCACGCCTACCGGCTTGGCGGCGAGGAATTCGTGCTGTTCCTGCGCGGCGACGATGCCGCTCTCGTGGCCGAGCGGCGCCGGACGGCCATCCCCATTCTTGTCGCCAAGGCTGTTCCGGGCCTCCAGCAACCCGTAACCGCCAGCATGGGGCTCGCCGATGCCTCTGCCCCCGAGAGTTTCGCCCAACTCTACGAACGCGCCGACAAGCTGCTCTACGAAGCCAAAAGCGCCGGCCGCAACCGCACCCGCAGCGCCACCCAGCCTGCCCCCGCCATCTTCCCGGCCCAACAAGCCCTGGCCGGCTAAGCTTTCGGCGCCATAAACCTACTCAGCTCGCCTACTCCCCCTCGCGATTCTCCGGCTTGGTTGGAATGATCATCGGCACGGCCGCAAGGATGATCAGGATAACCACCGCCGAAAGCACCGCCGTGGCTTCCAGCCCCAGGCCCGCGATGATCCCGATGCCCGCTGTCGCCCAGATATTGGCGGCGGTGGTCAGGCCCTCGACCTGGTTCTTGGCGGTGCGCACGATGATCGCCCCGGCCCCCAGAAAGCCGATGCCCTGCACGATCCCCTGCAGCACCCGCGACATATCCTCGATCGGCATGCCGCTCTGGGTCGGCCCGATCACGAACAGCGCCGCGCCCACCGCCACCAGCATATGCGTGCGCACCCCGGCGCTGCGGCCCTTGCGCTCGCGTTCCCAGCCCAAAATCCCGCCCAGAATGGCCGCCAGCAGCAACCGCATGGCAATGCGCGTGATCGTCGAAACGTCTGGAACATCCGAAAATTCGTTGACGGCGGTGGACCAGATTTCGTCGAGCACGGCAGTTTCCTCATCATGGTGGCCAGGCACAGGCGTGCCTTCTGCCACTATAAGGACGAGTTGCCCCACTTGGATGCCAGGAAGATGCAACGGACGCGCTGATGCGAACCGGAAACGCGCTCCGGTGGTCGGGGCAACGCCCGCCGGGCCGTCCCCGACCTTAATTGTGCATCGCGATTTGCTGGCTCTTGATCAGCGGATAGGCCGCGAGGGTGGAACCCTCGAGGTTTTCCCGATGCATGTCGACGCCGGTGACCTGGCTGTTCTCGTAGGTGGTGTAATAATAGATGCCCTTGTCGGTGTTGCAGCACGACGAGTAGATGGTGATCTCGTATTTGCCATTGCCGACATCCACGCACCCGCGCTGCTGGGCGACCGAGCCCAGGATATGGAAGAACTGGCTGATCGACTCCGACTCGGAGTCCCCCGATTCCGAATTCAGCTTGGTGAACGCGGCCTTGACGAACCGCGACGCCGACGACAAATCCCCCGGCAGCCCGATCGCCCCCATCCCCCGGCTATAAACATCGAAGGGCAGCGCATTCGAAAAGTTCTGTTCCGGCGGCTTGCGCGACAGCTGCATGAAGTTGTTGAGGTTGAACAGCTGAATGTTGAACGGGGGATTGTTGGTCAGCACCTGCACCGGATTGTCATAAACTTTGAGGCCCTCGCGCACCGATTCCACCGTGATGGATTGCGTGCGGTCCGAGATGATCCAGTGCAAAGGCGATAGGGGAAATTCCGGGCTGAACGCGATATTGACGAGGTTGAACGCAGCCAGCTCCGCCTTGACCTGGTCCACCGTTTCGAACTTGCCAAGCATCCAGGGGATGAACTCGAACGGGGTGATATTGGTCTTGGCCGGATCCTCGGGCTTGTAGTCGGCATTGCCCGGGAAATTGAGGCCCGCCATGCTGAGCCCCTTCTCGTTGGTCGCGTCGTAATAGAGCGGATACCCATCCGAGATCGTCGCCATGCCGATGATGGCATGGTGGGTGGCCAGCTCTGGCATCCTGCGAAACGCAAAGGGAAAGTTCCGCGGCGTGACCGTGACGATCTCGTTATAGGAAAACTCCAGATCGAGATTGCGGCCGAAATAATGGTCCTTGGTCGTGTAATTGGCGCCTGTGCACATCTGCCGGTCCCCGTTCTGCTGCCTTGTGCCGCTGGGAGGCACTTTCGAGCGCAGCAATGGGTCGGGGCAAACCACGGCGCATCGCTGCTTCACCCCGGCAAACTAGCCCGTTGCGCCGGCCGCCAATTGAGCAAAATCAAGATCGCCGGGTTTGGAGCGGCACTTGCGATCTCACTTCGTTGCCACCGAAGATGCCCGGCTCCCATGGTCGGAGGAACTGAGGGCACCCCGCACCATGAATGCAGCAAGCAGTACGGGCACGATGATTGCGTAGGAGAAGCGGAGGCCAAAATGCTCCGCGATGAATCCAAGAAGGGGCGGCCCGGCGAAAAAAACGACAAAGGTCGTCTGGCTGAGTGCTGCAACGTTAACGGCAGAGGGCCGGTCGGTACGACGCGCAGCCGCCGAGATGGCCAGGGGATAAACCGAGGAGCAGCCAACGCCCGCCAGCACAAACCCAACCAGCGCCGCCACCGGATTGGGCGCAAGAGCCACGAGGCACACGCCGGCGATGGCCATGGAAAGCAGAGTCGTGGCGACCAGCCGCGGACCAAAGCGATCAACCACTGGATCCATATTCAGTCGGCCGATAGCGATTGCCAACGAGAACAAGGTGACACTGAGCCCACCCACAAAGGGCTCCACCGCATAGGTGTCCCGCATATAGATCGCCGACCAATCCACCCCTGCCCCTTCTACCCATAACGGGGCCGCTCCAAGCAGGCACAGCGGCAGCATTCCGATGGTTGGAAAGGCAAACGGCGGATGAGCGCTGGACTTGTCCTCTCGCCGCCCGGGAGCTCCTTGCATGTTCCGGAAGGCTAGGGTTCCCGCGATGAATACAATTGCCAACATGCCGGCCATGTGCAGTTCCACCGACACTCCCCACTGCCGCAACACTGCAGCAAGCAGTGCCGTGATGAAAAAGCCAAGGCTCCACATGCCGTGGACGCGGCTCATGATGCGGCGGCCAAGCGCCGCTTCATGCCGATCCGCTTCCACATTGGCGTTGATCTCGAGGGCCCCTGCCAGCGTGCCAGCCAGGAACAGTAGCGGCGCAGCCCACAGCGCCGTCGGCATCCAAGGGACCAGCGCGTAGAACACTGTTGCACCGAAAATAGTGACAAACGTTGTGGTGCGCGCCCCCAGGCGCTGCACCGTCCGGCCAAGAAAGGTAAGCCCCGCCAGCACACCGCAGGACATGGTGATGAGCAAAAGCCCCAGCTGTCCTTCGCTGAGGGCAAATTGGACCTGAAGATCGGGCAGACGCGCCAGCAGCGCGCCCATGGAAAGGGCGAAGATAAACTGAAGAAGATAGATGCGCTGATGCGGCTTCATCACGTCGCCTGTTGGGAGGACAGCCGATACCTAAGACGGATTTTGCGCCGTGGTAAGTCAATACACCCTTTCCAGCCCAGCTTGGACGACCGGAATCCATCCACGGTGGCAACGCGCCCTACCCCGCTTTCCTGACTGGCAGCTTCTCGGACAGCAGTGAGAAAACACAGACATGAGAATGTCGGCAAAAAGCGACCTCGTTCGTCATGAATGAAATGGGAAGACCATCGCGGACGGGACAGGTCATCCGTGTCCGGGTGCATTGCGAAGGTCGTCACTGAGAGGAGGAATATGCCATGAAAGTCGTTGCCAATATTGATTTCGACGGGAATTGCCGCGAAGCGTTCACCGCCTATGCGGGCATCCTCGGTGGCGAGATCCGCGCCATGATCAGTCACCGCGACATGCCCGAACTTGCCCCAGGCATCCCCGAAGACCGTCTTGACCGGATCGTGCATG
>JAQSXP010000212.1 GCA_029256605.1 Devosia sp.
CGCAGCAGCGCCAGCAGGTCCTTGATATGGGCGGCGTCGAGAAATTTGAGGCCACCGAATTTGACAAAGGGGATGTTGCGGCGCGTGAGCTCGATCTCGAGCGGGCCGGAATGGCTCGAGGTGCGAAACAGCACCGCCTGCTGCTTGAGCAACACGCCGCCTTCGCGTGCTTCGAGCACCTTTTCAACGACGTAGCGCGCCTGGTCAGCCTCGTCGCGCACGGTGACGAGCAGCGGCTTGGCTTCGGACTGCCGCTCGGTCCAGAGATTTTTGGTGAAGCGCTCGCTGGCCTGCTCGATCACCGCATTGGCCGCGGCAAGGATCGGCTGGGTGGAGCGGTAGTTGCGATCAAGGGTGACGATGTCGGCCGCGGGCGAAAAGGCCGTTGGGAAATCGAGGATGTTGCGGACGGTCGCGGCGCGGAAGGAATAGATCGACTGGGCATCGTCGCCGACAACGGTCAGCCCCTGCCCCTGCGGCTTGAGGGCGAGGAGGATCGAGGCCTGAAGCTGGTTGGTGTCCTGATACTCATCCACCAGCACATGATCGAACCGGCTGGCGAGATTGGCTGCGATGGCCGGCTCCTCCATCATCCCGGCCCAATACAGCAGCAGGTCATCGTAATCGAGGACGTTCTGCCCCTGCTTGGCCGAGACATAGGCGGCAAACAGGGCACGCAGCTCGTTTTCCCACATGGCGCACCAGGGGAAAACGGTTTTGAGCACCTCGGCCAGATCACCCTGCGCGTTGACCACACGCGAATAGATGGCGAGGCAGGTGCCCTTGGTGGGGAACCGGCTCTTGGCGCCGCTCAAGCCCAGCTCGTGACGCGCGAGGTTCATGAGATCGGCGGAGTCATCGCGATCGTGGATGGTGAACGCAGGGTCGAGCCCGATCTGCACGGCATGTTCGCGCAAGAGGCGCGCACCAATGCCATGAAAGGTGCCGGCCCAGGCGAGCGCATCCCCGGCACCACCCGTATTGGTGCCGAGGACGCGCGCGAGGATCCGCTCGACCCGCCGGGTCATCTCGCCGGCACCCCGACGCGAAAAGGTGAGGAGGAGGATACGCCGTGGATCGGCGCCATTGACGACGAGATGGGCGACCCGATGGGCCAGAGTATTGGTTTTTCCCGACCCCGCGCCAGCAATCACCAGCAGCGGCGAGGAGCGGTCAGCCCCGACGCCATGCTCCACCGCCCGGCGCTGCTCGGGGTTCAGGGTCTCCAGATATGAGGTATCGAACGCCACGAATCGCAAGGCTCCAGCTAGGCGGGCACCGAACCGTATTCCTGTTTTGTTCGCAAGAGCCGTGGCCAAGATGTCGCGGAAGCGCGGGCGTGTCGCGCTAGCCGAAGGTGTAATCGAACCAGATGTGATGCAGCTCCGCATCAATGCTGATGCCGCCCGTTCCGGTGATGCCCGCCAGCTCCCCAGTGCCACTGCCCTCGACAATGGTGAAGAATTCGTTGGCTCGATCGCTCCCCTGGGTGGCCGCCGAGTGAAGGAAGTTGAAGCTGCCCCGCTTGTCCCCGAGCGCACCTTCAAAACTCTCCATGGCAAGGTACGACCCAACGCCCGAGACGCGATCAAAGGCGAAGGTGAAGATCGTAGTCGAGCGGCCGCTGACCTCGCCGGTGTAGAGCTTTTCCATCGTGCTCACCCCCACGGGCAAGCCGGTGACCACTGCGTCTGGCACGGTTAGGTCTGCCTGCTGGAACCCCGAGACGGTGAATGTTCCACTGACCTTCATTCCCAACCTCCCCTCCGTTTCTGCCGCTATCATGCACGAGAACATTCAAAGAACAACACCGCTGCGAGCGCAAGGTTCATCTGCCAGGGCGCGGGTTCCGACACCGGCATATTGCGGACATGGTTTATCCGCATGGGAACGCACAACCGGGGAAAAACCCGCCCGATCGGGTGTGACCTGCCGCGCGAGGCGACTATGGTCGCGCCAGCCGAACCAAGAAGAAGAGCCATGTCCGAACTCGACACCCGCATTGCCGCCCAGATCGCCACCGAAGTGGGGGCCCGCCCGGCCCAGGTTGGTGCGGCGGTGGAACTGCTCGATGGTGGCGCCACGGTGCCCTTCATCGCGCGCTACCGCAAGGAAGTGACGGGCGGGCTCGATGACACGCAATTGCGGCTCCTGGCCGAGCGGCTGACCTATCTGCGCGAACTCGAAGCGCGGCGGGCGGCGATCCTCAAATCGATCAACGAGCAGGGCAAGCTCACCCCCCAACTCACCGCCTCCATCACGGGCGCGGCGACCAAGGCGGAACTGGAAGACTTCTACCTGCCTTTCAAGCCCAAGCGGCGCACCAAGGCGGAGATTGCGCGCGAGCGCGGGCTGGGACCACTGGCAGAGGCCATTCTCGCCAATCGCAATGCCGACCCGGCAGCGCTGGCACAAGCTTACCTCAACGAACACGTACCCGGCACCAAGGAAGCGCTGGAGGGCGCGCGCGATATCGTGGTCGAGGGACTGACCGAGAACGCCGGCCTGCTCGGGCAATTGCGCAGCTATATGCGCGACAAGGCGATGCTGAGCGCCAAGGTGCTCAAGGGCAAGGAAGAGGCCGGGGCCAAGTTCTCGGACTATTTTGTCCATTCGGAACGCTGGAACAAGGTCGCCGGCCACCGCGCGCTGGCGATGATGCGCGGACGCGACGAGGAATTTCTGAGCCTCGACATCGAGGTGGACGCCGACCTGCCCGACCCCGTCAAGCCGGCCGAGCGGCTGGTGGCGGGCGCGCTCAAGGCGCAGGGCAATGGCGCGGGCGACAACTGGCTGCGCGAGGTTGCGGGCTGGGCCTGGCGGACGCGGCTGCGTGCGTCCTTGTCGGTGGACCTGATGGTGGAACTGCGCGAGCGGGCCGAAGCCGAGGCTATTTCCGTGTTTGCCCGCAACCTCAAGGACCTGCTGCTCGCGGCTCCCGCTGGCGCTCGGGCCACGATGGGGCTCGATCCCGGCATCCGCACCGGGGTCAAGGTCGCGGTGATCGACCCCACCGGCAAGGTGCTCGATACGGCGACGATCTACCCGTTCCAACCCCGAAACGACGTGGTGGGGGCGCAAGCGGCTATCCAGGCGCTGATCCAGAAGCATCGGGTCGAACTTATTGCTATCGGCAATGGCACCGGCAGCCGGGAAACCGAAAAGCTCGTCGCCGACCTCATCGAGCGCCTGCCCGCGCCCAAACCGACCAAGGTGATCGTTTCGGAAGCCGGCGCTTCGGTTTATTCGGCCTCCCAGCTTGCAGCGACCGAGTTCCCCAATCTCGATGTGTCACTGCGCGGGGCGGTGTCGATCGCGCGGCGGCTGCAGGATCCGCTGGCCGAACTGGTCAAGATCGAGCCCAAGGCGATCGGGGTCGGACAATATCAGCACGATGTCGACCAGAACCGGCTCGGGCGCTCGCTTGACGCGGTGGTGGAAGATGCAGTGAATGCGGTAGGCGTTGATCTCAACACCGCTTCAGCGCCGCTTCTTGCGCGAATTTCGGGCCTTGGCGCCTCGGTTGCCGAAGCCATTGTCAGCTATCGCGATGCCAATGGGCCGTTGCAATCGCGCAAGGCGCTGCTCAAGGTGCCGCGGCTGGGCCAGCGCACTTTTGAGCAAAGCGCGGCGTTCTTGCGCATCACCGATGGCAACGAGCCGCTCGATGCGTCCTCGGTTCACCCCGAGGCCTATGGCGTGGCCCGCCGGATCGTTGCGGCCTGCGGGCGGGATTTGCGCACGCTGATGGGCGACAAGGCGGCGTTGGCCGGGCTCGACCCCAAGAGCTTTGTCGATGAGCGCTTCGGGCTGCCGACGGTGCGCGATATTTTGGCCGAGCTGGAAAAGCCCGGCCGCGACCCGCGCCCGGCTTTCAAGACCGCAACCTTTGCCGAAGGCGTGGATGACATCAAGCATCTCAAGCCCGGCATGATGCTGGAGGGCACGGTGACCAATGTCGCCGCCTTTGGTGCCTTTGTGGACATCGGCGTGCACCAGGACGGGCTGGTGCATGTCTCGCAACTGGCTGACAAATTCGTCAAGGACCCCCATGAGGTGGTCAAGGCCGGCGACGTGGTGAAGGTTCGCGTGGTCGAGGTG
>JAQSXP010000213.1 GCA_029256605.1 Devosia sp.
TTTTGCCGCCACCGCCCGCCAGGTGCGCGACCTCGGTTCGGCCTTTGTGCTGATCTGGACGACCACCCCCTGGACCATCCCCGCCAACCGGGCGATCTCTTATTCCTCCAAGGTTGCTTATGGTCTCTACGAGATCACCGCGGCCCCCGAAGGCAATTGGGCGAAAACAGGCGAAAAATACGTCATCGCCGACAAGCTCGCCGCTGAAGTCTTTGCCAAGGCCAAGGTCGAAAGCTTCACGCGCCTTGGCGATGTCGATCCCGGCCAGATCACCGCCTGCCACCATCCGCTGCGCGGCCTTGCCGGCGGCTACGATTTCGATGTGCCCCTGCTCGATGGCGAACACGTCACCGATGATGCCGGCACCGGCTTTGTGCATACCGCACCCAGCCATGGTCTGGATGACTTTGAAATCTGGATGAACTCGGGCCGGCTCCTCGCCGAGCGCGGCATCGACACCTCCATCCCCTTTGCCGTGGACGATGCCGGTTTTTACACCGCTGAAGCGCCCGGCTTCGAAGGCGCCCGCGTCATCGATGACAACGGCAAGAAGGGCGACGCCAACAACCGCGTGATCGCAGCGCTCGCCGAGCGCGGCATGATGGTCGCCCGCGGTCGCGTCAAGCACTCCTATCCCCACTCCTGGCGCTCCAAGAAGCCGGTGATCTTCCGCAACACGCCCCAGTGGTTCGTTTACATGGACCGCGCCATCGAGGGCGTTGCCGGCGATACTTTGCGCCACCGTGCGCTAAACGCGATCGACGCCACCAAATTCTATCCGCCTGCGGGGCAGAACCGCCTGCGCTCGATGATGGAAGACCGCCCCGATTGGGTGCTGTCGCGCCAGCGCGCCTGGGGCGTGCCGATCACCGTTTTCGTGCATCGCCAGACCAACGAAATCCTCAAGGACGAAGCGGTCAACCATCGCATCGCCCAGGCCTTTGAGGCCGAAGGCGCCGATGCCTGGTACGCCGAAGGCGCCGCCCAGCGGTTCCTCGGCGACAGCTACGACGCGGCGGACTTCGAAATGGTCCGCGACGTGCTCGATGTGTGGTTCGACAGCGGCTCTACCCACGCCTTTGTGCTGCGCAACAAGCAGAAGTGGCCCTACCTCAAATTCCCCGCCTCCATGTATCTGGAAGGCTCGGACCAGCATCGCGGCTGGTTCCATTCCTCGCTGCTCGAGAGCTGCGCCACCAACGGCTTTGCCCCCTATGAAAGCGTGCTGACGCACGGCTTCACCATGGATGGGGAAGGGCGCAAGATGAGCAAGTCCCTGGGCAACACCGTTGCCCCGCAGGACATCATCAAGCAATACGGCGCCGATATCCTGCGCCTGTGGGTGGCGTCGTCCGATTATTCCGAGGATCTGCGCCTGGGCAAGGAAATCGTCCAGACCACGGTCGACGCTTACCGCAAGCTGCGCAACACCCTGCGCTGGCTCCTGGGCAATCTTGCCCATTACCAGCCCGCCGATGCGACCGAGCCCGCCGACATGCCCGAGCTCGAGCAGTTGATCCTGCATCGCCTTGCCCAGCTCGATGGCCAGGTGCGCGCCGCCTACAAGGAATATGACTATCGCCGTGTGGTGACGCTGCTCACCAACTTCATGAATATCGAGCTGTCGGCATTCTATTTCGACATCCGCAAGGATGCGCTCTATTGCGACCCGATCTCCTCGGTGCGCCGCCGCTCCGCGCTGACCGTGCTCAATGGGCTTTTTGATTGCCTGACGGCCTGGCTCGCGCCCATCCTCGTCTTCACCATGGAAGAGGTTTGGCTCGAGCGGCACAAGGAAGCCGATGCCTCGGTGCATCTGCGCTTGTTCCCCGAAGTGCCGGCGACCTGGCTCAACGACGAACTGGCCGCCAAATGGCAGCTGATCCGCAATGTGCGCCGCGTCGTCACCGGCGCGCTCGAGATCGAACGCCGCGAAAAGCGCATCGGCTCCTCGCTCGAAGCGGCCCCCAAAGTGTTCATCAGCGACCCCGCTTTGCTCGCCGCAGTGCAGGGTGAAGACCTGGCCGATATCGCCATCACCTCGGCGGTTGAACTGGTTGAGGGCGAAGGCCCCGCCGATGCCTTCCGCCTCGATGACGTGGCCGGCGTTGCGGTGGTGCCGGGCCTTGCCGAAGGCAAGCGCTGCGCCCGCTCCTGGAAGATCCTGCCCGAAGTCGGCACCGATCCCGAGTTCCCCGACGTCACCCTGCGCGACGCCCAGGCCCTGCGCGAACGCGCCGCCGCCGGTCTCTAGCCTGGTGCCCGAGCTTCGATCTCAGCTCCGCACGCCCCTTCGCCTCCCCCTTCATGGGGGAGGCCGGGTGGGGGTGAACGAGCCCCGATCCTGGGGCAAGACTGCGACACCCCTCAACTGGTTGGACGCCTCCCGATGAATCTGCGCGCCCTTGCCGACCCCTCTGTTTACGTCTCGCTCGCTGCGGCCGTGCTCGTCTTCGGCCTCGATCGGGCGCACAAGACCATGCAGGTGTCCGCCAACTGCATTTCACTCTTTGCCGCTGCCTGCATTGATCACTACGAAGCCTTCATCCCCTTTTCCATGACGGGCTGGAGCGGGGGCGAGGTGGTGCGCGTCACGCCCTTTTTCGATTATGTCCTCGTCTGGAATACCGGCATTTCCTATGGCCTGCTCGATGGCCTTCCGGTCTGGACCCTGGGGCTGATCATGTTCGTGGCCGTTGTCGCCCTCGCCATCTGGTGGGTGCGCGCCGATAGCGCCCTGCTGCGCCTTGGGCTCGCGCTCTGCATCGGCGGCGCTCTTTCCAATGGCGTCGACCGGCTGATCTATGGCGCCGTGGCCGATTTCTTTCATTTCCACTGGGGCACGCTGTCGTTCTACATCTTCAACCTGGCCGATGTGGCGATCACCTTTGGCGTCGTGCTGCTGCTGCTCGACATGCTGGGGGTCGGCCGCCCGCGCCCCGCACCCACCGCTTGAACATGCTCGCGCCCCAATCTGGTTTTAGGCGCGGAACTAGTCTATAAGCACTCCCGACATTTCGAAGGACGTTCTATGCGCATGGGATTCACCGGGCCACAGACTGCTGCCAAGCGAGCTTCCCACTGGGGCAAGGCCGGTTTAGCCTTGCTGCTGACCCTGACTTTGGCGGCCTGCACCACCGTGGAAGGCACCAATGCCTTGACCGATGTCGGCACTTTCGAGCGCGAGGTGATGACCTCGACCGCGCGCGGCGTCGGCCTGCTCAACCGGGCCGAGCCCAAGGAAGACCTGACCCAGGCCCGTGCCCCGCTGGTACTACCGCGCGATGCCTCGACGCTCCCCCCGCCCAGCCAGTCGGCCGCCGCCCAACTGCCCGCCAACAGCGATCGCGTCCAGCTCAACACCGCCGGCATGAGCGAAGCCGAGCTTAAGCGCCTGCGCAATGCCCGCGTGGTCGATACCCGCACCATCGCCGGCCGCCCCCTGACCGAGCAGGAAACCTCGGCGCTCACCGCCCGCATGCAGGGCGCCAATATGCAGGTCACCACCACCGGCAAGCGCCCGCTTTATCTGCCGCCTGACGACTATTTTACCCGCGTGGGTGATGCCGATCTGCTGTGCCGCACCCCGAGCGGGGAAGTGGTCTCGCTGCGCGATCGTCGCTGCCCCGCCGATGTGCGCCGTGCCATCGAGGCCCAGCAGCCCCAGGTCACGAGCCCCGGCACGCTGGGCGCTGGCCCCAATGCCAGCATGAAGAGCATGACCAGCAGATAGGCTCAGGCCGCACTCGTTATTCAGCCCCGCCCATTGCGGCGGGGCTTCTTGTTTCCGCGCCGCCCCTTTGGGTCCCGCATGAAAGGCACTGAACTCATGGCCGACCAACCATCCTCCCCCGCCACCGGCGATCGCCTCGCCAAGGTCATCGCCCGCTCCGGGCTCTGCTCGCGCCGTGATGCCGAAGTGTGGATCACCGAGGGCCGCGTGGCCGTCAACGGCAAGAAGGTGATCACTCCAGCCTTCAACGTCACCGACCGCGACAAGGTCACCGTCGATGGCGCTCCGCTCGCCGCCCGCCAGGGCACCCGCGTCTGGCTCTATCACAAGCCCGCCGGCCTCGTAGTCACCGAAAA
>JAQSXP010000214.1 GCA_029256605.1 Devosia sp.
GGCTGGACCCGGCGCGGCTGTTCCACAGGGGGCGCCGCCTGCGGCTCCTCCCCAAACAGCAGATCAAACAACGTGCGTCGCTTTTGCTGCTGGGCGACCAGGATATCGGGTACCGGTTGCGCCAGAGCCGGAGCCACGTCCACGACAATGAACATGGCGAGCAACAGAGCCACAGCAACACGGACAATGGGAGCCTTGATACGCATGGAGCGATATTATCCCAGCACCAGTGTCAAAACCATGGCCCTCTGCTTCAGGGCGCTGCCGCCTGGAGCGCTTGGTAGGCCCGGCGCGTGATAAAGCCGTCCGCAACCTCACCCAGGCTCGCCTGAAACCGGGCATAGGCTTCTTGGGTGATCGGACCAAGCCGCCCATCAACCGCACCCTCATACAAGCCCAATGCCTTGAGGGCTGCCTGGATGGCTTGGCGCTGCTGCAGGTTAGGAAACACTGTGTCGCGCGGCCAGTTCGCTGCAAATGTACCCGCGCCCTTGAGCCGATCGGTCAAATGCGCCACCGCCAGCGCGTAGCTGTCCGAGAAGTTGTATCCCTTGAGCACTAGATAGTTCTGCGTCAGCAGGAACTTGGGGCCATTCTGTCCCGCCGGGACATAAAGGAACACGGGAAGGTTCGGATCGGCAAAATCCCGGCCGCCCACACGTGTGATCCCCCGTTCGGCAAAAAACGAGGTTGGCCGCATCTGCGTGCGCGAAGCCAGGAGGTAATCGAAGCCCGGCGGCACCTGCACCTCAAAGCCCCAGTCGACGCCCGGCTGGTAGCCCAGGCCTCGCAGATAGACCGCACTGGTCGCCAATGCGTCTGGCAGGGAATTGTGCAGGTCCACCCTACCGTCGCCGTCCCCGTCGGTGCCGAACTTCACCACATTGGCGGGGTTCACCTGCAGATGCCCGATCGCTCCCGCCCAGGAGCCCACGAGGCCTTGTGAATCCAGCGGGCCACGCTGCACCAGCAACAGCGCGGCAATGAGATCGCCCTCGTCTTCCACGAGGCGCGAGCGCCGCTGGTGCACAAGGGTTGCAAGGGAACGCACCACGGGCCGGATCAGCGACGAATTGCCGAGCACCGATCCATAATCGGTCTCCATGCCCCAAATGGCGCCAAGCAGATAGGGGTCAACGCCATAGCGTTGGCCTACGGCCCCGAACAGCGCGGCGTTGCGTTCAAGTGCAGCGCGGCCCCGCGCCACCCGCTCGCGCGTCACCCGGCCATCGATATAGTCCCAAATGGGAGTGGCAAATTCGGGCTGGCTGGTGACCAGCCCCGGCATGCGCGGGTCGGGCTGGAGCCCGTCCATCGCCGCCGCATAGGTCTGCGCACTCACCCCCGCCGCCAGCGCCTTGGCCCGAAAGCCCGACACGAAGCTGGCAAAGCTCTCGACCGGCTGGGCCCAGGCGCCGGAAAGTCCCGCCAGGCTCAGCACCAGAACGGCCAGCAGTCGCTTCATTGTCTCGCCAATCCTAGTGATTGCGCACCATCAGGTGCTTTTCCCAATCATAGGCGGTTTGCACGATTTCGGCGAGGTCGTCATGCTGCGGTGTCCAGCCGAGCAGCGAGCGCACCTTCTCGCCGGTGGCGGTGATGGAGGCCGGATCGCCCGCACGGCGCGGCCCTTCCTCCACCTTAAAGTCTATGCCCGACACCGATTTGACAGTGTCCACCACCTGGCGAACCGAATAGCCTTGTCCATAGGCGCAGTTGAGCGTCGTGCTTTCGCCACCACCGCGCAGATGCTTGAGCAGCAGCGCATGCGCCTCGATCAGGTCGGTAACATGGATGTAGTCGCGCACGCAGGTGCCATCGGGGGTTTCGTAGTCCGTGCCGAAAATATCCATCTTGTCGCGCTGCCCCAGGGCAGTTTGGCACGCCACCTTGATCAGATGCGTCGCCAGCGGCGTGGATTGGCCCGAGCGCTTGTCGGGATCGGCGCCCGCTACGTTGAAATAGCGCAGCACGCCATAGGTCATGGGGTGGGCCGCCGCCACATCCTGCAGCATCCACTCGGTCATGAGCTTGGAGCGACCATAGGGCGACATCGGATTGAGTGGCGTGGTTTCCACAACTGGCGCCAGCCCGGTCATGCCGTAAACTGCCGCGGTCGAGGAGAAAATAAAGTGTTTGACGCCACCGGCAACCGCAGCCTCGATCAGATCGCGCGAGGCCGCAGTGTTGTTGCCGTAATATTTCAGGGGATTGCTCACCGATTCCGGCACGACGATGGAGCCGGCGAAATGCACAATCTCGGTTATGCCATGATCGGCGATTATCCGGCCGACCAGTTCTTGGTCGGAGGCGGAGCCTTGCACGAAACTGGCACGCCCATCGATGGCCCAGTCAAAACCGGTTACCAGGTTATCCAGCACCACGACGTCTTCGCCGGCGTCAGCGAGCTTGAGTACCATATGGCTGCCGATATAGCCGGCGCCTCCCGTTACCAGAACGGCCATAGAATAACTCCTGTTGGGCAACTCACTGTTGCGCGATGGGTTTATGTGGCAGATGTTGCTACCCCTTCATAGCCTTAACCTTTTCGGGAGTGAACGATTGCATAAGCGCGTACGAACAGCGGTTTTTCCGGTTGCAGGCTTGGGGACCCGGTTCCTGCCGGCCACCAAAGCTCTCCCCAAGGAGATGCTCACAGTGGTGGACCGGCCGCTGATCCAGTATGCGGTGGATGAGGCTCGCGAAGCGGGTATTCAGCACTTCGTCTTCGTCACCGGGCGCAACAAAGGCGTGATCGAAGACCATTTCGATCGTCAGTTCGAGCTCGAAACTACCCTCGAGATGCGCGGCAAGTCCGCGGCGCTCGATGAGTTGCGCAAGGATCTTCCCTCGGCGGGCCATACCAGTTTCACCCGGCAACAGGAGCCCCTCGGCCTGGGCCACGCCGTCTGGTGTGCCCGCGATATCGTGGGCAACAACCCCTTCGCCCTGCTGCTGCCTGACATGCTCTTCAAGGGTACCCCCGGCGTGCTCAAGCAGATGATGGATGCCTATGAGGAAACCGGCGGCAATGTGATTGCTGTCGAGGAAGTGCCCCATGAGGAGGTTTCCTCCTATGGCGTTGTCGCCCGCGGACCTGGCGAGGATAATGGCTTCCGCATCACCCAGATGGTGGAAAAGCCCAAGCCGGCCGATGCCCCCTCGAACCTCATTATTTCGGGACGCTATATCCTGCAGCCCGAAATCTTCTCGCTTCTGGCCGAACAAACCAAGGGTGCGGGCGGAGAAATCCAGATCACCGACGCCATGCAGACGCTCATGCAGGGCCAGCAGTTCACCGGCGTCAAATACCAGGGCAAGTCCTTCGACTGCGGCTCCAAAAACGGCTTCCTGATGGCCAATATCGTCTACGCACTGGACCGCCCCGATATCCGAGACGGCTTCCTCAAGGAACTGCGCAAGCTCGACCTGTCGGACCAGCTCGAAGCCTAACGGCGCAGCGTCACGCCCAAACTGAGCTGATGGCTTCTTTCGAGGCCATTGGCACTGTTATCAGTGCGGGCATAGCCGTAGTCAGCGCTCACCAGCGTGTGGGCGTTGACTCGATAGTCCGCTCCGGCTCCGAGGCCATAGCCAGTCTCGGTTTCGGCGCTGCCCTCGAAGCGCGCCGTATGCCAACCCGCCAGAGCCCGCAGTGCGAGCCAAGAATTGACGGTATAGCCCAGATCGGCATCGGCGCTGTATTGCACCCGCGTCGAGCCACTATTGTCTGGTCCCGATGGCTGCACATCGGTAGCCAAGGTCCCGGTCAGCCGCCAGGTGGAGTTGGGCCGGTAAGTGACAGCGGCTTCAAACAGCTGCGCCGTTACCTCCTCCAGGGTCTCGTCATCAAAGCGCCGCAGCGCCAGCCCGGTTGAGGCCGAGGCCTCAAGGGTTTCGTTCCAGCGACCAACGAGCCCGACGCTGACTGAACTATCGGTGGCATCGCGCCTGGGCAGACCGGCCTCGCGGGCAAAAAGGTCGCGGCCAAGAGTGCCTTCCCCGAACACCTCAAAGATCGGGGTCACCTGGAAGCCGAGGCGCAAACCGCCATCAAGCGTCCAGTAGTTGTCCTCGTCATTGTCCTC
>JAQSXP010000215.1 GCA_029256605.1 Devosia sp.
TTGAGCGAGCTCATCGGCTCCTGAAAGATCATGGCGACGTCGTTGCCGCGCAGCTTGCGCATGGCGTGCTCGCTCATGGCGACCACATCCTTGCCCGCCAGGGTAATGCGGGTTGCGGGCAGGATGGTCGCCCGCTTGGTCAAGAGCTTCATCAAGGTGCGGGCGGTGACCGATTTGCCCGAGCCGGACTCCCCGACAAGGGCGATGGTTTCGCCTTTGTGGAGCTGGAAGGAGACATCCTTGACCGCATGGACGACGCCGCCTTCGACCTTGAAATCGACACCGATATTGCGCGCATCGAGGATCAGTTCGCGCTCATGGTTGCCATGGTCGTGGCGGGTGAGGGAGACAGGCCCTTGAGTGGTGTTGGTCATGGCTTGGCTCTCAATAGGGGTCGACGGCATCGCGCAGGCCATCGCCCAACGCGTTGAAGGCAAAAACGGTGATCAGCACGAAGATCACGGGTGACAGGATCCAGGGATAGGAGCCGATGACCGAAAAGGAGCCGGTGTCCTGCAGCATCAATCCCCAGGAGATCAGCGGCGGCTTGACCGCAAAGCCTAGGAAACCAAGGAAGCTTTCGAGGAGCACCACGGTCGGCACAGAAAGGGTCACGGCGACGATGACGTGGCTGAGCACGTTGGGCAGGATATGGCGGGTGATGATCCGCCCATCGCCGGCGCCGACCGCAATGGCGGCCCGCACATAATCAATCCGCGCGAGCGAGAGCGTCTTGGAGCGCACTTCCCGGCTCAGTTGCGCCCAACCCAGCACGGCCATGACGCCGATGACGAAGGCGATGAACACATTGGACGGGGCGGTAATGGGGATCAGCGAGGTGAGCGCCAGGTAGAGTGGCAGCTGGGGGAAGGCGAGGACGAACTCGACGAACTTTTGCGTCCAGCTATCAAATCGTCCGCCAAGATAGCCCGAGGTGATGCCGACCAGCGTGCCGATCACCGTCGTCAGGGCAGTGACGACAAGAGCGATGGTGAGCGAAATGCGCGAGCCCACTATGCCGCGCGAGAGGATGTCGCGGCCGAACTTGTCGGTGCCGAGCAGGTGGACGGTCCGCGTTGGATCGGTGGCGCCAAAGAAGTGGATATCGGCGGGGATGACCCAAAGCAGATGGTAAGGGTAGCCCTTGACGAAAAAGCCGAGCTCGATGGGATTGTCGTAGTCGGGCCCGATGATGGGCTGGAAGGTGATGGGGTCGAGCTCTTCGCCTTCGCTCAGCTGATAAACGACCGGTAGCAGCGAGAAGCTGCCATCGGCACGCATGAAACTGAGCGTATCGGGAGGGGCGAAACCGATATTGGCCTGCTTGGGATCGAGCGGCGCAAAGAAATCGGCAAATACCGCCACCAGCAGCAGCAGCACGACCAGGAACAGCCCGATCATGCCCATGACCGAACGGCGGAAGCGCCGCCATACGAGGCTGCGATAGCTCTCGCTCTTGGCGTAACGCTGGGGGATCGCGCCGGCGTCGGCCACAGCTTCGGTGGCGGGGGTTGGCGCAGCGGTGCCGGGCTGGGCGGGCAGGGGGATGGATTGGGCCACGAGTTCGCGTTCCATCATGCGCCTCCCAGCCGGATGCGCGGATCAAGCAGGGCCAGCAGCATGTCGGATATGATGTTGCCGATGATCAGCGTGGTGGCCAGCACCAGCATGAAGGTGGCGGTGACCCAGACATCGCCCACGGCCATCGAGCCGGTAATGGCGGGGCCAACGGTCGCGAGCCCGAAGACGATGGCAACTTCGATCTCGCCGGTCAGCATATAGGGGAGCACCACACCCTGATAGGCAACGAGGGGATGGAGGGCGTTGGGCACAGCATGCTTCATCACCACGGCGCCGTGGCTGAGGCCCTTGGCGCGTGCGGTTTCCACATATTGGGCGTTGAGCACGTCCAAGAGATTGGCCCGCATTACTCGCATATTGTAGGCGAGGCCGCCAAAAGTCGCGATCGCGATCACCGGCCAGACATGCTTGATCAAGTCGACGAACTTGTCCCAGCTCCAGGGTGCACCGCCATAACGCGGCGAGAAGAAGTTGCCGACATCCTGCACGCCCATGCGGAAGACGAGGATGTAGAGAATGATGATCGCCAGCAGGAAACGCGGGATCGTCATGCCGAGAAACGAGATGAAGCCGAAAAGGGTGTCGATCCAGGAATACTGACGGGTCGCGGCCACGATGCCGAGGCTGATGCCGATCACCGATGCGAGGATGTGGCAGGTCAGGGCCAGAAGGATGGTGGCGGGCAGGCGCTCGGCAACAACCGCGCCCACGGGCTTGTTGAAGTAGAGCGAATGGCCGAAGTCGAAACGGGTCAGGATGCCGTAGAGCCAGCGGAAATATTGGATATGGAGGGGGTCATTCAGGCCATTGGCGGCGCGATAGGCTTCGGCTTGGGCATTGGCGGCCTCAAAGGATGCGCCACCCTGATTCATGGCCATGGAGCGGATATAGTCACCATAGTCGCCGGGCGGCGCCTGGATGATGGCGAAAGTCACGATGCTCAAGAGGAGCAGGATCGGGATGGCCGACAGGATGCGCGACAAGAGGAAACGGATCATCTGGGCCGCCTTTATTCTTTAGTCCGGGGATGACGAGGGGCCCAGGCCCCTCGCCTATGCGACCGGCTTAGTTGCTGGAGATGGGGCCATTGCCCTGGCCAGGTGCACCCGGGAGCGTGTCGGGATGCAGCTGGGCGTCCGACTGCCGGTCGGCCGGCACATAGAGACGCTCGCGGATCAGCCCGTCCTCGGCCCAGTTGAACTGGAGGATGGGGGTGCCCGCCGGCACATTGGCAAAGCGCTTGTTGATGATCAGCGCACCTGGATATTGGGTCAGGCCGATGCCAAACACGTTTTCGGTGTAGAGGCGCTGATAGGTCTTCATCAGCTCGATGCGCTCGGCCGGATCGGCCGTCCCGACAAAGGCGTTGATGGTATCCACCATCTCCTGTTCGAACGGCAGGAGGTCGAGCGTTCCGTCAGGCCCGGCGCGGTGACCGGTGCTGATCTGGGGGCCTGTCGGCGCCAGATCCTGGGTGTTCTGCACCACCGTGATCAGCTCGGACTCGTTGCGGCGCAGGGTCCAGTCGAACTTGCCTGCCGGCTCATTGGCGTCGCGCTGATTGCCGGCCTGGGCCATCGAGATGACGCGCAGCCCGAGCCGTTCCATCTGGGCGATCACGCCTTCGGCGAGGCTCTTGTCAGTCTGGTAGTCGACCGTCGAGAGCATGGTGATCTCGACATCGGCACCGCCCAGCACATCGGCGGGGAAGTTGACGAAGCCATTGCCGTCGGTGTCGACGAGCCCGATCTTCTCCAGCAGCGCCTTGGCGTCTTCCAGCGAGTACGGATAGTAGACGGTGGAGTCCTTGTCGTAATAGCTGGTCGGCACCATCAGCCCGCCCGGATAAGGCGAGGTGAAGGGACCCTTAACTAGCGCTTCGCCTAGCGATTGCCGGTCAAGCGCGTAGCTGACGGCCTTGCGGAAATCGAGGTTGCGGTTGAGTTCGCGCACGGCCTGGCCGCGCGCGTCCGGTTCACCCCAGCCATTGGCCGACAGGTTTGGATAAACCGAGTAGGAAATGGTGCGGGCGCCAAAAGCCAGGCGCGCGGGGGCGCTGTCCTCGGCCGAGCGGCGCAAAGCTTCAACGAAGCTTTCGGGCTGCTCGAGATTGGAGAGATCGCCCGACCCGGCCACGGCCTGCACGTCGCGATCGGCCCAGGTCGAGAGGCGATACTGCATCTCATCGAGATAGGGCAGCTGATTGCCGTTCTCGTCGACCTTCCAGTAGTAAGGATTGCGGCGCAGGACGATGATGTCGTCGGCGCGATATTCCACCGGCACCCAGCCGCCCATGGTGGGCATATTGAGATATTCGGGCGGGAAGGCGTTTTCGAACTCGTTGTAGGTGGCGCCATCCTTATAGGCGGGGTGTTCGGCCTTGAGGATGTGGCTCGGGCCGGGACAGAAATTGCCATAGGCCATCGAGTAGAGGTACTGCGTGGGGCGCACGCTCTTGAAGGTCCACTTGACCGTATAGTCGTCCACTTTCTCCAGCGTCGTG
>JAQSXP010000216.1 GCA_029256605.1 Devosia sp.
GCTGGGGCCGCTGACGACCGCGGCCATTGTCGCGGTGTTCCTGATCTTCCTGCTGCTCGAGCGTGAGGACCTGCGCGACCGCTTTCTCAAGCTCGTCAGTCGGGGCGATCTGCGCACCAGCACCAAGGTCATGAACGAAGCGGCTGCCCGCGTCGGGCGGTATCTGCTGGTGCAGTTCTGCGTCAATCTTTCCTATGGTGTGATCTACGGGACGGGCCTCAGCCTGATCGGCGTGCCCAATGCAGTGCTGTGGGGCCTCCTCGCGGCGATCTTCCGCTATATTCCGTTTGTGGGAACCCTGATCGCCTCGTCCATCCCCTTCACCCTCGCCTTTGCGGTGGATCCGGGCTGGTCGATGCTGTTCTATTCGGTGGCAATGTTTGCCACGCTGGAGCTGTTGACCACGAACGCCATTGAGCCGCGCCTTTATGGCTCAAGCACCGGGTTGTCGCCGCTGGCGGTGCTGGTGGCGGCGATGTTCTGGGCGACGCTTTGGGGACCAATCGGGCTGATCCTGTCGACGCCGATCACCGTGTGTCTCGTGGTTCTGGGCCGTTATGTGCCCCAGTTGCAGTTCTTTGAAACCCTCTTGGGGAGCGAGCCGGTGCTGCATCCCACCGAGCGGTTCTACCAGCGGCTGGTGGCGGGCAACACGGTGGAGGCCATCGAGCTGGCCGAAGAGTATGTGACCGAGAACGATTTGCCGCGCTTCTACCAGGAAATCGCCATGCCGGCGCTGCGCTTGGCCGAAGCCGATCTCGACAGCAATGCCAATGATGTTGCCCATCGCCGGCGGGTGGTGGAAAGCCTTTCGGGCGTTGTCGATGATCTCGATGAAGATCTGGGCCGCCACGCGATGCAAGCCGAGCAGCCCCAGGTGCTGTGCATCGGTGGGCGCACCGAGCTTGATGGCTCGGCCGCACTTTTGCTGGGGCGGCTGCTTGAAACCGAATTCGCCGTCAGCGTCATGCCCCCACTGGCGGTGCGCCAGGAAAGCATTGGCCAACTCGAGCTGGAAGGCGTGCGGGTGGTGTGCCTGTGCTATCTCGGCGAGAACATGCGCAGCTATTTGCGCTATGTGGCGCGCCGGCTGCGGCGCCGCCAGCCGGGGCTTATTGTCATCGCCTGCGTGTTCAACGACGACATGGCTGGCGCAGAAGCGGGCGAGCTCAATGTCGATGTTGTGGCGCGCAGCATCGAGGAAGCAGGTGCCGCGGTGCGCGCGCAGATGGCGGCGCCCGAGCCGGGTGCCGATCCCGCCCCCGAGCCCGAGCGGCCCGGTGCTGCCGATATGGCCTGGATTCGGCAATTGGCGCGCCCCGATGGGCCGATTGCCGAACGCCTGCGCGAGATCGCCGTGGCCATGGCGGTGCCCGTGGCGGTGGTGGATCTGCGCGAGGACGACAGCAGCGGCAGCAGCAATGGCGTTGCCAGCCCAGCCGTGCCGCACGGGGCCAGCTCCGTTGCTGCCCTCGCCATGAGCAAGGGAGAAGTCATTGTCGTTGCCGATGTGAGTGCCGATGCCCGCTTTGCCGCCGATCCGGCGCTGCTGGAAAACGGCATCGGGTTCTGTGTGTCGGTGCCGCTGGTTGGTGGCGACGGCACGATCGTGGGCGCCCTGTCGCTGCTCGACACCGAAGCGCACAAGGAATTTGGCGAGGCCGATGCCGAAAAGCTCAGCCTTCTCGCGCTGCATCTGATGCAGGACGCCGCCAATGGCCAGCTGACTGTTGCGAGCACGCCGGGGACCGTGCCGGCCTAGGGGCGTGCGGCCCCTCTTTGGCAATTGACTTGGTTGGGGGGTGCTGCCAGTCTCGCTGCTGTCGGGGAGCGCGGCAGCATGCTGGTGGGCGAAGCAGATAAGGCGGAAGGCAGCTGGGGCTGCCGCTGGCGGATAGCTCCGAGAGCTACCGCATGAACCAGCCTCTCCTCGAGCTCGATGGCATCACCAAGAGCTTTGGCGCCGTGGAGGCGCTGCGGGGAGTTTCATTTTCGATCGCCCGGGGCGAAGTCATTGCGCTCTTGGGCGACAATGGCGCTGGCAAGTCGACGCTGGTCAAGATCATCTCGGGCGGGCTGGAGGCCAGTTCAGGCCGCATGCGGTTCGAAGGCCGCGATTTCCACCCGCGGGCGCCGGCCGAGGCCAAGGCCGCGGGGATCGAGACGGTCTACCAGGACTTGTCGCTCTGCACCAATATCGATGTGGTCGGCAATTTCTTCATGGGCCGGGAACTGACGCGCAAAGTGCTTGGCGTTCGCGTGCTCGATGAAGCCAGCATGGAGCGCCAGACCGCCAAGGCACTGGCCGATGCCGGCACCCGTATCCCCTCCTTGCGCACCAAGGTCGAGCATCTATCCGGCGGGCAGCGCCAAGCCATCGAGCTCAACCGCTTCGTGCATTGGGGCGGCAAGCTGGTGCTGCTCGACGAGCCCTTTGCCGCACTTGGGGTCGAGCAAACCCGGCGAGGCCTGCAGATGATCCGCCAGGTCGCCGCGCAAGGCATCGGCGTCGTCATCATCACCCATATCATGCAGCAGGCCTTTCAGGTCGCCGACCGCATCGTCGTGATCCGCCAGGGCGTGGTGGCGGGCGATGTGCCGCGCGTGCAAACCAATGCGGACGCAGTGATCGGCATGATCACGGGCGAAACCTTGACCGGACCCGGACCGGCCATGGGCGCGGGGCAGTAGCGATCCGGCTGGAGGAGCGAGATGGTACATAGACTGCTGAAATCGACCCTGCTCATGGTGGCGAGTGGCGCCGCGCTGTTGAGCCCGGCCTATGCCCAGGACAAGGGCACCGTGTATTACATGGTCCCGACCCTCCTGGATGAATTCCAGACCGGCTCGGTCAGCGCGCTCGAAATGTTCCTCGAGCAGGTCGGCTACGACATGACCACGCTCAATGCCGACAACAAGACCGACTTGCAGCAATCGCAGATGAATGACGTGATTGCCCTGGCGCCCACCGCGATCATCCTGGCGGCGGTGGATTTCAACGCGCTGGCACCTTCGGTTGATGCCGCCCGCGCCGCCGGCATTCCGGTGATCGAGTTCGACCGGCAAATTTCCTCGACGCTTTCCGACTTTACCTCGGTCGCCGGCACGATCGAGATCGGCTATGTGGCGGCCGAGGAGGTGGAACGGCTGCTGACCGAAAAGAACGGCGCCGTGTCAGGCAAAGTGCTGCAGGTACTCGGCGATCCGGGTGATCCCTATACGCTCGATATCCAGAAGGGCTTTGAGGAAAAGATGGCGGCCTTTCCCGAGGTCACCATTATCAGCCAGCCCGCCATGATGTGGGAAGCCAGTAATGCCGGCACCATTGTGTCGGACCAGTTGCTGGCCAATCCCGATATCGACATCGTCTTTAGTCATGCGGCGCATTTGTCGGTGGCGGCGGTTGCAGCGCTGGAGTCGGCGGGCAAGCAGCCGGGGGATGTTTATGTGATGAGCTCCAATGGTGCGCCGGTGGCCCTGCAGCTGATCCGCGATGGCTGGATGCAGGTGGAGGTCGAGCAGCCGCTTTATGCCCAGGCGGCAGCAGTGGCGATGTTCATGGACAAGATCGTTGCCAAGGAGCCGATCGAGCCGGGTGAATATGACGTGCTGGGGCTCACCTCGGCGGTGACGATCGAGGACTGGGGCCCCACGATCAAGATCCCGGGTGCGGCGATCACGCCCGACAATGTCGATGATCCCGCTTTCTGGGGCAATGGGCAGCCACCCGCCCAGCCCATCACGCCAGTTGAGTAACGCCAAGGCTCTGGGGCTTCCTCCCGCTCGGGGAGGGAGCCGTTGGCGCCCTGTTCGTCCCGGAAGAGCATCCATGCCGCCTCGCCAACGCCACGCGCTCGAGTTCGTGCTCGATAACCTTGTCTGGTTCATGCTGCTGGTGGTGCTGGCGATCTTTTCGGCGGTGATCCCGAACTATTTCCAGCCCGCGATCTTTGCCAATATCGTCGAGCAATCGAGCGTTCTGGGCGTGATGTCGATCGGGCTGGCGCTGGTGATCATTGCCGGTCACATGGACTTATCCGTGGAATCGGTGGCCGCGCTCAGCGCCATGGTCACCGGGAT
>JAQSXP010000217.1 GCA_029256605.1 Devosia sp.
CGCTCGGTTTCTGCCTTGCAGGCGTCGAGCGCCGCTTCGCTGTCGCGCAGCTGTTGTTCTTCGCGGGTGTGGTCGGCGGTAAGCTGGTCGAGGCGCGCTTCCAGTTCGGCGCGCCGCTCATGGCTGCGCTGTTCCTGTTCGGCCAGTTGCTCGGCCAGGATGGTGTAGCGCTGCAGCACGGCTGCGGCGATGGTTTCACGCTCGCGCAGGGGCTCGAGCGTGGCTTCGGCTTCGTCCAGCAGTTCCTGGGCCTGCCGTTCCTTGCTGGTAGCATCGCCCAGCTTGCGGATCAGCACGGCCTGGTTGGCTTCCGATTCCTTTTCGGCAAACACCGCTGCCACCCAGCGCAGATGGAACAGCGTCGCTTCGGCGCGGCGGATATCGCCGGAAAGGCCGCGATAGCGGATGGCGAGGCGCGACTGGCGCTTGAGCACGTCGAGCTGGGTCTCGACCTGAGCGATGATGTCATCGACCCGCTCGAGGTTCTGCTCGGCGGCGCGCAGGCGCAGCTCGGCCTCGTGACGGCGCGAATGCAGCCCTGAAATGCCGGCGGCTTCCTCGAGCAGGGCGCGCCGGGCGGTGGGCTTGGCCGAGATCAGCTCGCCAATCTGGCCCTGGCGCACCATGGCGGGGGAATGCGCGCCCGTGGAGGCATCGGCAAACAGCAGTTGCACGTCGCGGGCGCGCACTTCGCGGCCATTGACGCGGTAAACCGAGCCGGCTTCGCGTTCGATGCGGCGGCTGACCTGGAGCTCGTCGGCGGTGTTGAGGGCGGCAGGGGCGGTGCGATCGGAGTTGTCGAGCACCAGCGTCACTTCCGCCGAATTGCGGCCGGGCCGGCTCCCCGAGCCCGAAAAGATCACATCATCCATGCCCGACGCGCGCATGGCCCGATAGGAGCTTTCGCCCATGGCCCAGCGCATGGCTTCCACGAGATTGGATTTGCCGCAGCCATTGGGACCGACAATGCCGGTCAGGCCCGGCTCCATCTGGAGCACGGTTTCTTCGGCAAAGCTTTTAAAGCCATGCAGGCGCAGTTGGGAGAACTTCATGGCTGGCACAGGGGGGCGCGCCGGCCGCTATTTTGCGGATGCAGGCGGAGGAGAAGGGGGGAATGCCCTGGCTTTCCCCACCCAAGACGGGCAGGGAAAGCCGAGTGCGAGCAATCAGGGTGCGGCGGGAGCGGCAGGGGCAACAGGAGTTGCGGCAGGCGCTGGGCTGGCTGCAGGAGCGGCTGGCGTAGCAGCGGGCGCTGCCGGTACGGCGGGCGTTGCAGCTGGCGCAGCGGGCGTTGCAGCTGGGGCAGGCTCGGCGGCAGGAGCAGGCTCGGCGGGAGCTGCAGCAGGAGCAGGCTGGGACGGCGTGAAGTCGGCCGGCACCAGCGGGTCGATTTCCGCGGCCAGCTGTTCAAGCGTCTTGTCGCCGGTGAGCGTCTTGCCATTAACATAAAAGGTTGGTGTGCCTTCGAGCCCGAACTCGTTGAGCGCCTGCTCACGAATGGCTTCCATCCCGGTGAACAGGGCTTGATTCGTCAAGGCAGCGTCAAAGCTTTCCTGGGTAAAGCCGAGCTGGGTGGCGATTTCGAGGATCGCGTCGCGCGGGGTTTCCGAGGTGCCCCAGTTCTGCTGGGTGCGGAAATAGGTGCCGATGACGTTGTGGTAGTTCTCTTCGCCCGAGGCTTCGGCGAGCATGAAAATGGCGGCGTCCAGGACATTGCGCACGAAGGGGCGCAGAATAAACCGCACCTTGCCGGTATCGATATAGGCTTCCTTGAAGGGGCCATAGACCGTGTTGTGGAAGGTCGCGCAATGCGGGCAGGTGGGCGAGGCATATTCGATGACGGTTACGGGCGCATCGGGATTGCCCAGCACCTTGTCGGCAAGCCCGCCGGCAGGGGCCAGCAGCTTGGCGCTATCGACCATTTCGCCTTCCGCCGCGCCGGCGCTCGAAATGCCACAAACGCTGAGCGCGGTGGCAGCGGCGGCAAGTGCAATGGTGTCACGGCGGTTTAACTTCACGGCGAACGCTCCTGATTGTTGTTGGCGCGACACTATACGGGCAGGGCGTGTCGGCAAGTGGGCATAGCTATCAACTGGGGGTGAACACACTATTTGCGTTTCGGCTCCGCTTGGGCGGCCAATTGCAGGCCAAGCATCCGCAGGGCCTCGCGCACCCCTTCATCCTCCACTCCCGCGACCGCGGCGCCAATGCGCGCCTCGACCACCGGGTTTGGAGGGGGAGGAGGAGACGCCTTCCTGGCTGAACCGGAGCTGAAGGGCTCGGCCGAGAGCCGGACCTGGCCCACCAGCACATAGCCGAAATAACGGTTGACCGCGGCGGCGATAGCCGGCGCCTCATGGGCCAGCATCAGCGCATGGCCGGGTTGGCAGCGCAGGTAAAGCGTGGCGCCATCGGCGCTTCTGTCGCCGCGCGGCCAGGTGAGCTTGTCGGGAATGGCGACGCTGTTGTAGGGCGTCGGTGCCATGGCACCCCAATGCTCGAGAATGTCACGGCTGGCAAAGCCGCGCTTTTTGAGCACGGGATCGAGCGCCCCCGAGATCGCATCGGCAACGCTGACGGCGCGGTTGCGGCGCTTGAATTCGGAAGGGGGCTTGGCCATGCCGGCAAACTAGCGGTCCCCCGAGGGAGCGGCAAGAGTGGCAAAGGGGCGCGTTGTTGGCGCCGTTGTGACCCGCATGGACTTGTGGGACGCGGCGCGGCAGGGCACATCGGAGGCCATGCAGCTTTCCCATTCTCGCCCCGTTGATGCCGCCGCCGTTCTGGCCTGGTATGATCGTAATGCGCGCGACCTACCCTGGCGCGTGAGCCCCGCCGAGCGGGCGCGTGGGGTGCGACCGGACCCTTATCGGGTTTGGCTGAGCGAAGTGATGCTGCAGCAAACCACCGTGGCGGCGGTGAAAAGTTTTTTCCTGCGGTTCACGAGCCTGTGGCCCACCGTCTTCGACATGGCCGCGGCGCCGCTCGACAGCGTGCTCAAGGAATGGGCGGGCCTCGGGTATTATGCGCGGGCGCGCAACCTGCATGCCTGCGCCCAAGCGGTGGTGCGCGAGCATGGGGGCGTCTTTCCCCCCAGCGCCGCGGCGCTCCAGCAACTGCCCGGCATCGGCGCCTATACCAGCGCGGCGATCGCCGCGATCTGCTGGGATGAGCCCGTACCGGTGCTCGACGGCAATCTCGACCGGGTGCTGGCACGCTTTTACGCGCTGCCCGTGCCGGTGCGGGAGGCCAAGGAGGATTTGCGCGTAGCGCTGGGTGCTGCGGTGCCCGCGCGCGCGGGGGATTTTGCTCAGGCGATGATGGATCTGGGCGCGACGATCTGTGCTCCCCGCGCTGTGCTGTGCATGCTCTGCCCCCTCCAGGAGAGGTGCGCCGCGTTGCATACCGCCCATCCGCTGAGCTTTCCGGTGAAAGCGGAAAAACCCGAGCGCCCGGTGCGTCGCGGCCATGCCTTTGTGATGCGCGATGAGGCGGGTGACATCTATCTGCAAACCCGGTCCGACAAGGGTTTGCTCGCCAAGATGACCGAAGTGCCGGGGTCCCCCTGGGGCGAAGCGCTGGCCGAGCCGCTTTATCCCGCCCCCGGCGATTGGCGCCACCATGGGCGAGTGGTGCATGTGTTCACCCACTTCCGGCTGGAACTGGAAGTCTGGTCGGCAACGGTCGAGCCCGAGGGGCTCGATGCGGGCTGGTGGAGTGCTCCGGCCGACCTCAAGGGCGAAGCGCTGCCGACGCTCTTTCGCAAGGTGCTGGCGGGCGCGGGGGTGGAGGGCGCTTACTAGGGGAGCGGCACCCGATTTGACAAAGCGGGCAAACTGGCCATGATCGGGGCCATGAGCCAGACCCTAGTCTCCCGTCGCCCGCAAAATACCGGTCATCGCCCGGCGGGCTGATTGCCTGGTGTTGCTACCTGCCGAACCGGCAAGAGCGGCACCAGGGTGCTCCAACTCACCACTTGTTTTGTTCACGTTCACCGCCCGCATGCGCCGCCATGGGGTGGTGGCGTCTGTCTCCTTGAGGCAATGCGATGACCTTCAAATATTCCGTAACCCTGCCCATCCG
>JAQSXP010000218.1 GCA_029256605.1 Devosia sp.
GGCGAAGGTGAACATGCCCACGCCCGGCATCAGATAGACCACGGCATTGGGGTCGCGCATGGCGGGGGAATTGTCGTGCTTGCAGCGCTCGTAGTAGGCAGCGTAGTCGGCGCGATAGGCGGCGATCTGGTCGGCGAGGCCCGCGACCACGCCATCCACATCGGGGTTGGCCGGATCGAAATCGATCACGAGCGGGCGGATCTTGGTGCGCAGGAAATGGTCGGGGCAGGAGGTGCCGAGCGCCGCCAGCGGACGCAGATTGTGCGAGTTGACGAATTCGAGCACCGCCGCCGAGTCGTCGAAATGGCCGAGCTTGTGACTGTCCTCGGAGATGAAGCCGCGGATTTTCGGCATCAGTTTTGCCGCGATGGCATGGCGGGCATCGGGATCGAGCGACTGCACGGCAGCGCCCCCGAAAACGGTCTTGCCCGCAGTCTGGTTCTCGAACCACTCGATTGCCTGGTTGATGATGGCAATGGTGGTTTCGTAGCACTCTTTGGGCGTATCGCCCCAGGTGAAGAGGCCGTGGGACTCAAGGATGACGCCCCTGGCGTCAGGGTTCTCCTGGCAGAACTTTTCCAGCCACAGGCCAAGCTCGAAGCCGGGCTTTTTCCAGGGCAGCCAGCCAATGGTGTCGCCAAAGATCTGCTGCGTCAGCTCGCGCGAGTTCTTGGAAGCGGCAATGGCGATGATTGCATCGGGATGCATGTGATCCACGAAGGGGCGGTTCACATAGGCATGGAGCGGCGTGTCGATGGAGGCGGCGCGGGGATTGAGGTTGAAGGTGGCGTGGGGGAGATAGCCCACCATCTCGTCCTCATGCTCAAGGCCGCGATAGAGCCCCTTCAAGGCGCGCAGCTTGTCCATATAGAGCGTGGCAAAGCCGTCGAGCTTGATGGAGGCGCTGTCGCCGCCCGAGCCCTTGACCCAGAGCACTTCTACCTCGGCGCCGGTCAGTGGGTCCTGCTGCCAGATCTTGGAGGAGGTGTTGCCGCCGCCGTAATTGGTGACGCGCTTGTCGCTGCCCAGGAGGTTGGAGCGGTATACCAGTCGCTCGGGCTCGCTCATCGCGGCGGCTTTGGCATCGTCCCACAGGTTCTGGAGGCGCTTGGGGGCGGTGGCGGACATGGGGTTCCTCTCAGCTGGGGCAAACTGCTGCAAAACTGCCGATGAACTGGCCATGTTTGAAATCGGCTGTCAATCACCACCAATCATAAACAAGCATGCCTGAGCAATGTTGAGTGCTTCGGCGGGCGGCATTGATTGACAGTGATCGCGAAGCGCGCAAGGAATGGCGGCAAAAGGAGTGCTGCCGTGCATGAAACCGAACGCCACCGCGTGATCGAGGCCGCGCTTCGAACGCGGGCCTTTGTCGGAGTGGCCGAGCTGTGCGAGGTGACCGGCGCTTCGGAAGCCACTATTCGGCGGGACATTGCGGCGCTGCATCTGAGCGGTCGATTGCGGCGCGTGCGGGGTGGGGCGGAGGCCGTCAACCCGCCTGAAGAAGGCGCGCTGATGGGGCGGCCGTTTTCGGTCAATGAATCGCTCAACATCGCGCAAAAACAGGCCATCGCCCGGGCGGCGGCGCAGCTTTGCCGGGATGGCGAGCCGATCATCATCAATGGCGGCACCACGACCTACCAGATGGTGCATCACCTCACCGGCAAGCGGCTGACCGTGTTCACCAACAGCTTTGCTATTGCTGAGCACCTGATCCACAATTCGCGCAACAGCGTGGTTATTCCGGGCGGCACCATCTATCGCGACCAAAACGTGATCCTGTCGCCCTTTGGCGGGGTGGTCGCTTCGCATTTTTATGCCAAGCGCATGTTTATCGGCTGCCAGGGCATCAGCGAGCACGGGCTGATGGAGGCCGACCCGATGGTGGTGCAGTCAGAACTGGCGCTGATCGGGCAGGCCGAGGAGCTGGTGGTGCTGGCCGATTCATCGAAGTTTGCGGGGCGCTCGAGCCTGATCCTCTGCGAACTCAACAAGATCGCCGCCGTGATCACCGATAGCGGCATCCGCGACGAAGATCGCCAGATGCTCGAAACAGCGGGTGTGCGGCTGATCGTGGCGGAGACCAATGCGCAGCCCGAGGCACAATCAAGCCGGGCCTGAGCCGACAGCGCCGCCTATTCTGTTCCACCCATGGAGAACCCGCCGATATGAGCGACTGGGAAAAACACGCCTTCAAGATGCAGCTCAATCCCGGCATGGCGGCTGAATACAAAAAGCGCCATGACGAGATTTTTCCCGAACTGGTTGACCTGCTCAAGCAGGCCGGCGTGCGCGACTATTCCATCCATCTCGATGAGGAAACCCATATCCTCTTTGGCGTGCTGTCGCGGCGCAAGGATCACACCATGGACGCGCTGCCCAACCATCCGGTGATGCAGCGCTGGTGGGCCCATATGGCCGATGTGATGGCCACCAATGAACGGAACGAGCCGGTTTCGGTCGACCTCAAGCCCATGTTCTGGATGGAGTAGCCGCGCGCCCCTAGTGGAGGGACGCGGGCGCGTGGGCTTTGCGGACGGCCCGCGCCATTAGCCAGACCGCGAGCACGACGAAGGGCGCTGCGATGGAGAGCGCCATGGTCTTGTGCAGGTGCAATTCCTCGAGCGGCCCGGCGAGGAGATAGCTCAGGATGCCCAAAAGGTAGTAGCTGATGGCGATGGTCGACAGCCCTTCAACCGTGCGCTGCAGCAGGAACTGGCTGCGCGAGGTCTGGGCGATGTTGTCGAGCACGGCGGCGTTTTGCACCTGCATGTCAACGCCAATGCGCACGTTGAGCAGGCCGATGGCCCGTTCGAGCTTGGCCGAAAGCACGGCAAGGCGCTTTTCCATGGCTGCGCAAGTGGCAAGGCCCGGATCGACGCGGTTGCCGATATAGCTGCCCAGGGTCGAGCCCCGATCGGTGCCGGTTTCGCGGATGCCGCGCACCCGCACGCGCAGGATGTCGCCATAGGCGTGACCGGCGGCAAAACGATAGCCGAGACGCTCCGACATCTGACCCGAGCGCACCGAAAGCGCATGGAGTGCATCAAGGGCCGCCTGAACCGCAGCGGGCGTAGTCGCCTCGGAAAGCTCTTCCATCAGCGCGGTAAGTTCGGTTTCGATCCGCCGCAATTCCGGGGCGGTGCTGCGCGCCAGCGGCAGGCCGAGCAGGGCCATGGTGCGATAGGTCTCGATCTCGAGAATGCGGCGCACGATGATGGAGCGGCGCAGCGGGGTCAGCCCGCCGGCCGCGAGCTCGAACCGGGTGAAGCGGTCCGCATCGGGCACAAAATCAGTGGCGATCTGGGCCTTGCCCGCTTCCACATTGGCAAGGCACAGGCTGGGCAGGTTGAAACCTGGTACCATCCGCTCGGGGATCGTGGTTTCATCGATCACGTCAAGGCGCATGGCGCCGATCAGCAGCCCGTCGGCGAGCACCTCGAGACCCAGCCCTTCGGGGCTGTTCTCGTTGTCCTCGAGCGTACTGCGCCAGGTGAGGGTGACAAATTCGGTATGGAACTCCCAGGTTACCTGCCGCCCCGCGGCGGCAAAGCTGTGCTGGCGCGTATCGGGCAGGGGCAGGGGCAGGCCTTGCCCGGCACAAAAAGCCGCAAAGCGCTCGAACACGGCCAGCATCGCCCCCGCGACCGGCGGCATCACGACGACGAGCCGCCGCAGCCGACAAGTGGCCGGCGTGATCTCGACCGGGCGCGCGTGAACTTCCGCCATGATGGCAGCACGATAGGGGTGATCAGCGAGATTGGTCTGAACCATGAAGGGGGCTCCGGCCCGGCCCGAATGCCGGTCGGCCATGAGGCACTCTGGGGCCGCGCTTGGCAATGAGGCGTTCGGGCGCGCTACTTTGGTCGAACACACGGGAACGCGAGGGCGGGGATGCGGCTTATCATGGGTTAGAAGGGCGGCCCGCAGCCGCCATTTTGTTGCGCGCCCGGTTTGCCTGCTGTTGAGGGGGTAAATTGGGCGAGTTTTTCTCGCCTGCCTGGATCACCGCCAATTTCGACCTAGCTCATTTTCGCAGGCGCGCTAGGTTAACCC
>JAQSXP010000219.1 GCA_029256605.1 Devosia sp.
GGCGCATTGGGATCAAAGCGCTCGACCGGGCCAGGCGGGCGGCGCTGCGAGGGCGGTGGGCCGGCGCGGCGTTCGCCCGGACCATCGACCGGGGCAATGGTGACGCCGCGTTCGCCCGAGCCATTCTTTTCGATGCTGCGGGCAAAGGCGTCGGCCTTTTGCGCAGCGACCTCGAAGATGGATTCGGTATCAAAGATGCGGATCGAGCCAATGGCCGTCTTGGTGACATTGCCGGCCTTGCACAGCATGGGCAGCAGCCAGCGCGGCTCGGCCTTGTGCTTGCGCCCGACCGTGACCTTGAACCAGGTGCCTCCCTCGAACTTTTCGCGCGTGCGTGGGTCCTTGTCACCGGGCTTGTCGAATACGGGGATGTCGCTGACATCTTCGGGTGCGGGCCGCGCCGCAAGCTGCTGGCGCAGATAGGCGGCGGCAATGGCTTCGGGCGCATGGCGCTCCAGAAGCTGGGCGACGAAGGCGGTTTCCTCCTCGGCGATGGGCTTGCTCAGCATCTCGTTAGAAAGGATGCTTTCGCGGTAGCGCGCCTCGATCTCCTCGGCCGATGGCGGTGCCATCATGGACACATCGAGCTTGGCGGTCTTGAGGATGCGCTGGGCGACATTGCGCCGATGCGTCGGGGAAATGATGACGCAGGTGCCCTTGCGCCCGGCCCGGCCGGTACGGCCCGAACGGTGCAGGAGCGTATCGGGATTGGTGGGCAGATCGGCGTGGATCACGAGATCCAGATTGGGCAGGTCGATGCCGCGGGCCGCAACGTCAGTGGCGACACAGATATGGGCGCGCCCGTCACGCATGGCCTGGAGCGCATTGGTCCGCTCGGCCTGCGAGAGTTCGCCCGAAAGGGTCACGACATCAAAGCCGCGATTATGCAGCCGCGCCGAGAGATGCTTGACCCCTTCGCGGGTGGAGGCAAAGACGATGGTGTTGACCGCCTCGAAGTAGAGCAGCGTATTGATGATGGCGTTTTCGCGCTCGGCGGCGGGCACCAGCATCAGCTTGTAGTCGATATCGGCATGCTGCTCGGTGGCCGAGGTGGCCGAAATGCGCAGCGCGTCGCGCTGGAAGGTTTTGGCCAGCTGCGCGATGGGCTTGGGAACGGTCGCCGAGAACAGCAGGGTCCGGCGCTCTTCGGGCGCGGCATCGAGGATGAATTCGAGATCTTCGCGGAAACCGAGATCAAGCATCTCGTCGGCTTCATCGAGCACAACGGCGCGCAGCGCCGACATGTCGAGAGCGCCACGGGTGATGTGGTCGCGCAGACGCCCCGGCGTGCCGACAACGATATGGGCGCCCCGCTCCAGCGCCCGCCGCTCGGTGCGCGCATCCATGCCGCCAACGCAGGACGCGGTCTTGGCGCCGGTTTCGGCATAAAGCCAGTCGAGCTCGCGCTGCACCTGCAGGGCCAATGTCTGGGCGGAAACCAGCAGGTCGCGCCCCGCGGTTTCCTCTTCGACCATCGCCGACTGGACGGGGGTCAGCGTGTCATAGCCCTTGGCCACGAGGGCGCGGGCGAGCGGGGCAAGGATAGTTTCAGGCAAGGACATTTCTGGCTTTCTGGACGCCGCCAATCATTGGCGTCATGGCCCGCGCGGCAGTGAGCCGTTGGTCGCGGATAGGGTAAAGGAGGCTCCTGCATTGGCAGGAACAAACGCCGTGGTGGTTGGAGGCACAGCACACAGCAAAGCAAAAGGCCGCCCCGAGGGCGGCCCGAAGGCTGTCTAAGCGCATTAAGCACAAAACCGGCGCCCTGTCACCCCGGCCAGCAGCCGGGACGACATTGCGCACAAGGCTTTTGGCTTAGCCGACGATCTCGTCTTCGGTGAAGAAGAACTTGATTTCTTCGGCAGCGGTTTCGGGAGCGTCCGAACCGTGTACCGAGTTTTCGCCGATCGAGAGGGCAAATTCCTTGCGGATCGTGCCGGGAGCGGCATTTTCCGGATTGGTCGCGCCCATCACTTCACGGTTCTTGAGGATGGCGCCTTCGCCTTCCAGAACCTGAACCACGACGGGCGACGCGATCATCTGCTCGACCAGTTCGCCAAAGAAGGGGCGTTCCTTGTGCACGGCGTAAAAGCCTTCGGCCTGTTCGCGCGTCATGTGGATCTTCTTGAGGGCGATCGGACGCAGGCCCGCTTCCTCGAACTTGGCAATGATCTTGCCGATCAGGTTGCGGCGGACGGCATCGGGCTTGATGATGGAAAAGGTGCGTTCGAGCGCCATGGCGGGCTGATCCCTTGATTGTTGTTGTTGGAAGGTGGCGCGCTTTTAGCTGCACTCTGTGTCCGACACAAGACGGCCGCGCTCAAAGGAACGCGGCCGCTGGGGATTGGCAAAAAGGATCAATCGTCGACGGTGGTGGTTCCGGTGGCAAGGGTTGCCCCATCAGGGCCGATCAGGGTGATGTTGACCGTGTTGACGGTGCCATCGACGGGCACGGTCTGGTCCACTTCCTGCTCGGTCTGCATGGCGGTGCAATTATCCCCTGTCCGAGTGACCGGGAAAGTGATGTCGAGCACGCCATCGATGGCATCGTTGAGTTCGGCCATGCCCACCTGGTCGCAGGAGCTGCCCATATACTCGAATTCGATCTCCATCTGCGTCTGGTCAATGCGGTCAGCATCCAGATCATCGATGGACGCAGCGTCCTGGGCGAAAGCCGCTCCAGTGGTCGCCAGAACAAGGCCGGCGGCAAGGTTCAGGGCAAAGTGCTTCATGCTGAGTTCCTTTCGAGTGAAGAGCTTGTCAGGACACCAACGCATGGGTCGCGCAGGTGGATGCGCGACAATGGGGCACGGCCATGCAGGGCTGGCGGTTGCCATAACGGACACTTAACTCTATCCAGCATTCCAAAGACAGTTTTGCCGCGGCGTTTGACCCGCCCGCCTTGTTCCGCAGCGCTTTGTGCTGCCTTCTCGATTCAGAAATTGCTTGCGCCATGCTCACCATCAACAATCTCACCTACCGCATCCAGGGCCGCGAGCTGTTCGAGGACGCATCGGTGGTGCTGCCGACCGGCTCCAAGACCGGCTTTGTGGGCAAGAACGGCACGGGCAAGACCACGCTGTTTCACCTGATCCAGGGCCACATCCACCCCGATGCCGGCTCGATCGAGCTCAACAAAAAGGCGCGGATCGGCGCCGTCGCGCAGGAAGCCCCAGCGGGCGATGAAAGCGTGCTCGAAGTTGTGCTGGCCGCCGATACCGAGCGCACCGCGCTGATGGCAGAAGCGGAAACCGCTGATGATCCCGACCGGATCGGCGAGATCTATATTCGCCTGGCCGATATCGACGCTCACACCGCCGAAGCACGCGCTTCTTCCATTCTCAAGGGCCTGGGCTTCGAGCAGGACCGGCAGAACGCGCCGACGCGCGAGCTGTCGGGCGGCTGGCGCATGCGCGTGGCGCTGGCGGGCGTGCTGTTCAGTCAGCCCGACCTGCTGCTGCTCGACGAGCCCACCAACTATCTCGATCTCGAGGGTACGCTGTGGCTCGAGAAATATCTCGCCACCTATCCCTACACCGTCTTCATGATCAGCCACGATCGCGACCTGCTCAACAAGTCGGTGAGCTCGATCATCCATCTCGAGCACAAGAAGCTGACCTTCTACAAAGGCAATTACGACACCTTTGAGAATACGCGCCGCATGCAGATGGAGCTCAACAACAAGAGCCGCGAAAAGACGCTCGACCAGATCGCGCATATGCAAAAGTTCGTGGATCGCTTCAAGGCCAAGGCCACCAAGGCCAAGCAGGCCCAGGCGCGCGTCAAGATGATCGAAAAGCTGCGGCCGCCCGCCGCGATGTTCGATGAATATGCGGCGCCCTTCACTTTCCAGCAGCCCAAGATCGAGCCCCCTACCCCCATGATCACGCTGGATGGCGTTTCGGCGGGCTATGGCAACAAGACGATTCTGCGCAACATCAATATGCGCATCGATCCCGAGGACCGGATCGCGCTGGTCGGCGTCAACGGCAATGGCAAGTCCACCTTCGCCAAGCTGCTGGCCGGCGACATTCCGGTAATGGGCGGAACGTTCAACAAGGGCAAAAAGCTCGAAATCGCCCACTTCGCCCAGCACCAGATGGACAAGCTCAAGCCCGAATGGACCCCGTTCGAGCATGTGATCGAGCTGATGCCCACCGATAGCGAGGCCAAGCGCCGCTCGCGGCTGAGCCAGATGGGCCTGACCAAATCGCGCATGGATACGCCAGCCAAGAACCTCTCGGGTGGCGAGCGGGCGCGTTTGCTCATGGGCCTCATCACCTTTGGCGGCCCGGGCATGATGATCCTTGACGAGCCCACCAACCATCTCGACATCGACAGCCGCGATGCGCTGGTGCATGCGCTCAACGAGTATGAAGGGGCCGTGCTGATCATCTCGCACGACCGGCACCTCGTGGAAGCCACCTGCGACACGCTCTGGATCGCCGAAGGCGGCACGATCAAGCAGCTCGACGAGGATCTCGACAGCTACCAACGCTCCATCACCGGCGCCAAGGAAAGCCGGGGCGGCACCAAGGAAGACCGCAAGGCGGCCAAGGCGCAGGCCGCGGCCCGGCGCGCCGAGATCGCGCCGATCAAGGCCTCGATCAAGGACGTGGAAGCCAAGATCAGCCGGCTCAAGAGCGAGATCGGCAAGATCGACGCCCAGCTGGAGGACCCCAAGGTTTATAACGGCCCCGCCGACAAGGTGGTGACCTTGGGCAAGGACAAGGCGCGCTTGAACGCCCAGCTCGAGGAGGCCGAGGAAAGCTGGCTGACCCTGAGCGCGGACCTGGAAAGCATGGAGGGGGCATGATCGGCCGCACTGCCGCCGAGGTGATTGCCCTTTTGGGGCTCGAGCGGCACCCCGAGGGTGGCTGGTATGTGCAAAGCTTTGCCGACAAGGCGGCGCCCGGCGGCCGCGCGCATTCCACCGCGATCTATTTCCTGCTCGAAGGCGGGCAGCGTTCACACTGGCACCGGGTGGATGCCGCCGAAGTCTGGCACTGGTATGCCGGCGCGCCGCTGACGCTCGAAATTGCCGACGACACCGGCGCCTGGGCGCTGACGCTGGGGGGAGACCTCTTTGCCGGGGAACGGCCGCAGGCGGTGGTGCCGCCAGGGGCCTGGCAGGCGGCGAGCAGCAGCGGGGAGTGGACGCTGGTGGGCTGCACGGTGGCGCCGGGCTTTGAGTTCGCCCGGTTCGAGCTCGCGGCGCCCGGCTGGAGCCCTACGGAGCGTTAAGCCTGCCGC
>JAQSXP010000220.1 GCA_029256605.1 Devosia sp.
GGCCTTGATGGCCTGCAGGATAGCGATGAGGTCACGCGGGGCGATGCCTAGGGCGTTGAGGCCATCGACCAGCTGCTGGAGGGTGACGGATTCGTTGACGACAGCGAGGGCGCTATCGGACTGCATCACGTCGAGATCGGTGTTGGGCTCAACCGCGGTGACGCCATTGCTGAAGGGTTCGGGCTGAACCACGGTGGGGGTTTCGGCGATGGTGACGGTGAGATTGGACTGGGCGACGGCGACGCTCGAAACGCGCACATCCTTGCCCATGACGATAATGCCGGAATTTTCGTCGATGACGATCTTGGCGGTCTGGTCGGTCTGGATCATCAGCTGCTCGATATCGGTGAGCAGGTCGACGATGTTGCCGTTGAAACCCTTGGGCAGGGTGATGCGAACGGTGGCGGGGTCTTCGGGAGTGGCGGTAGGCACGCCGATGAAGTCGTTGATCGCCAGGGCGATCCGGCGCGAGGTGGTGAGGTCGGGATTGCGCAGGGCGAGGCGCAGGGAATGCTGGGCGCCAAGCTTGAACTCGATTTCGCGCTCGATCAGGGCGCCTGACGAAATGCGGCCGGTGGTGGGAACCCCCGAGATCACGCTGGCAGCGTCGCCCTGCGCCTTGAAGCCGTTGATGGTCACCGAGCCCTGGGCAATGGCATAGACTTCGCCATCGGCGCCGAGGAGGGGGGTGACGAGAAGGGTGCCGCCCTGGAGGCTATCGGCGTCGCCAAGAGCGGAGACAGTGACGTCCATGCGCGAGCCCTGGGTGCCGAAGGCGGGCAGGTTGGCGGTGACCATGACGGCGGCGACATTGGCGGTGCGCACATTTTCGCCGGCCGTGTTGACGCCCAGGCGTTCGAGCATGGATTGCAGCGATTGCTTGGTGAAGGGGGCGTTGTTGAGGCTATCGCCGGTGCCATTGAGGCCGACCACGAGGCCATAGCCTACGAGCTGGTTTTCGCGCACGCCCTCGATGTCGACGATGTCCTTGATGCGGGCGGCGGCGGCAAAGCTGGGCAGCGCGGGAGCGAGCAGCAGAACCGGCGTCAGCAGCGATGCGAAGATGGTCCGGACGAAGTGATGCACTGAGGGCTCCCGCGGGATGGTCTGCCCAGTCCATTGCCAGAAGTGTGCCAAGACGCGGCGTGGCGGGTAAGTCTCTGCGTTTGTTGAAGTTTACCCGTCGACCGCGATGTTGCCCTAGCTGTCTCGAGCTCGGGTGAGCAAAACTTGCCGAGGGCGTTAGCGGGTTGTTAACCAAAGGGGGCAGATTTTGCCGGGGTGTTTGTTCTCCAGCTGAGTCCGCCCATGCGCATCGACAGCAATTCTCGCGCCGCCGGCATTGCGGGACGCGGTTCGGCCCAGCGCCCGGGGGGAGGCCCGGCCTTTGTTCCCACGGGAGCGGAGGCGATGCGGCAGGCGGGGCAAGCGGCGAATGTAGCGCCGGTGGCGAGCCTTAGCGCGTTGCTGGCATTGCAGGCAGTAGAGGATCCATTGCAGGGGCGGCGCAAAGCGGTTCGCCGTGGCGCATCGATGCTCGACCAGATGGACGCGATCAAGGCGGATCTGCTGGTGGGGCAGGTGAGTGTGAGCCGGCTCGACCAGTTGATAGGTCTGATCGCCGAAGAACGCGGCCGGTCCGAGCCGGGCCTGGATGAGGTGCTCGACGACATCGAACTGCGGGTCCGTGTAGAGCTCGCCAAGTTCGGCCGCTTTCCCTGACTGCAGCAGCTATCAGTAAAACCCTGTATGGCCCGGTTGAAGGGGGTTAATGAACAATCATCGCATCAGTCAATCACCGCCCCGTGTCCATCTTGCAGGGTTTACATTGCTGCACTATAGAGGCGCAAATAAAGGGCGCATTGGAGTTGAGTCTGCTGATGAACTCGGGGGTTGACGTAATCGCATACCGGCCCAGTGACGATGAGCCGTTCATGAACCCACGCCAGCGGGATTACTTTCGGGCCAAGCTCAATGCCTGGAAGGAAGATATCCTCCGCGAAAGCCGCGAAACCCTGGAGAACCTCCAGGAGGAAAGCCAGAACCATCCCGACATGGCCGATCGCGCTTCTTCGGAAAGCGATCGTTCACTGGAGCTGCGCACGCGGGACCGCCAGCGCAAGCTGATCGCCAAGATCGATGCGGCGCTCAAGCGGATCGATGATGGCACTTATGGCTATTGCGAGGAAACAGGCGATCCCATCGGGCTCGCACGGCTCGATGCGCGGCCCATTGCAACGCTGAGCCTTGAGGCGCAGGAAATGCATGAGCGGCGCGAGAAAGTTTACCGCGACGAATAGATCTGGCTCATGAGCCCGAGGCCCGCAGCGATGCGGGCCTTGTCGTTTCTTGCCGCCGTTCAGGCGCGACGGTGCTGCTGGTTGCCGGGCAGGGCGATGGCGCGCGTGATGCCGATATGATCCAGGAACTCGGGGTCGTGGCTAACGACGATCAGCGCGCCGTCATAGCCGCGCAGGCCCGCTTCGACTTCCTCGATGGCGTGGATGTCGAGATGGTTGGTGGGCTCGTCCAGGATTAGCAGTTGGGGTGGCTGGTTGCCACCGACGGTGCAGGCGAGGCCTGCGCGCAGGGTTTCGCCGCCGCTGAGGGTGCCGACCGGCTGCAAGGCAGCTTCGGCGCGGAACATGAAGCGTGCCAAGGCGGCGCGGCAGGCATTTTCGTCGGACTGCGGGTTGAGGCGGCGGAAGTTCTCGCGGATGCTGAGCCTGGGGTCAAGCAGGCTCACGGATTGATCGAGAAAGGCGTGGGACACGGCGATGCGGACCCGGCCCGTGCTGGGCTCGAGGCTGCCGGTCAGGAGGCGGAGCAGGGTGGTCTTGCCCGCGCCATTGGGGCCGGTGATCGCGATGCGCTCGGGACCGACAACGGCTAGGGAGAAATCGGCAAGGATCGGGTGTCCCGGCACCGGGCCGCCGGAGAGGCCCTCGGCCTGCAGCACGAGGCGACCAGCGGGCAGGCCTGTTGGCGTGAGGGTGACCGAGAGCGGGGTAAGGATCTCGACTTTGGCTCGCGCCTCGCTGGCTTTGGCGGTGGCTTCGCTGCGCAAGCGATGCGCGAGGCGGGCGTTGCCCGCTGAGGTGTTTTCGGCGTTCTCCTTCATGCCACCCAGAAGGATCCGGGGAATGTCGCCCCGCGCGGCCTTGCGTATGCCGGCGCTGTCGCGGCGGGCCTTGCGCTCGGCAACGGTCTGGATCTTACGGTCGATTTCGGCCACACGGCGCTGCGCGGTGGAGAGATCGTGCTCGGCGGCGGCCAAGTCCAGCGCCTTGCGCTGTACATAGTGATCCCAGTTGCCGCCATAAGTGGTGGCGCCCAAGCTTGTCAGCTCGACGATCGCATCCATGTGGCGCAGCAGGGCGCGGTCATGGCTGACGACAATGGCAGCGCCGCGCCAGCGCGCGAGCAGATCGGCCACGGCGTTGCGTCCCTCGGTATCCAGGTTGTTGGTCGGCTCATCGAGCAGGATGATGTCGGGGGCAAAAAGAACGAGGCGCGCGAGGGCCAGACGGGTGCGCTGGCCGCCGCTCAGTGTTCCCACCGGTCGATCGGGCTCAAAGGGCGGCAGCCCAAACTCGTTGAAGGTGGAGTCGATCCGGCTGGGGAGGGCCCAGTCGGCAATGGTCGCATCCTCCGCCGAGCCAAGGCCCTGTTCGAGCCGGTCGAGGATGGACAGCGATTGGCGCAGGCCGAGATGATCGGCCATTGTTTCACCGCCCTGCAGCTGAACGCTTTGCTCAAGCGAGCCCAGGGTGCCGTTGACCGTCGCCGATCCGGAGGCGGGCGGGAGAAGGCCGGCAATGATGCGCAGCAGGGTGGATTTGCCCGTGCCGTTGCGGCCGATCAGTCCCGTGCGACGATGGGCAAAGGAAAGGTCGAGGCCGGTGAAAAGCGGCTGGTTATCGGGGGTGGTGTAGGCGAGTTGGTGCAGGGTGACGGCAGCAGGCATGGCGGGATTCCAGGTGAGCGATGCGGGCGAGGCAGTCGTTCAGCTTGAAATCCATGGAATACCGTCCGGTCGGTGTTGAAATCCATGGAATACCGTCCGGTCGGTGCTGCGGATGGGCGCAAAGATAAAACGGAAGGCCGTAATGTCAAGGCGAGGCCAGGCACCGCCCCTTGAGCAAAGGGCCAGTGCCTCGCGATGTCTCCGCGGCTCAGTCCCCGTAGCGGCGGCGCAGATGGGCCTTGAAATAGGCGGGGTTCAGCGGCTCACCGGTGGCGCGAGTGATGAGGTCCGGCGTCGACCAGCGCGAGCCCTGCTGCCAGATATGTTCGGCGCGCCACTGGTTGATGCCGGTGAAATCGCCCTTGCGCACGCTGTCCCGCAGATTGGGCTGGGCCTTTTCGAGAGCCGCCCATTGCTGGGCGGCGATCATGGCGCCCAGGGTATAGCTGGGGAAATAGCCAAAGGCACCGCTCGGCCAATGCACATCCTGCATCGGACCGTCCTTGGGATCGTTGATGGTCGAGATACCCAGATACTGGAGCATCTTGGCGTCCCAAGCCTCGGGGATCTGGCTGACCTCGAGCTTGCCCGCGACCAGCTCCTGTTCGAGTTCGTAGCGCAGGATCACGTGGAGCGGGTAGGTCACCTCGTCGGCATCGACGCGGATATAGCCGCGCTCGACATGGTTGACCTCGCTCAGCACATCCTCGACGTCCCAGCCGGGCAGGGCATTCTTGCCGAGGTGCTGGCGGACCATAGGGAGCATGAACTGCCAGAACTCGGGGCTACGGGCGAGTTGCATTTCCACGAACAGCGACTGGCTTTCATGGATGCCCATGCCGCGGGCCTTGCCGAGGGGCCAGTGCGACCATTCCTTGGGCAGGCCCTGTTCGTAAAGCGCGTGACCGGTTTCGTGCAGAACGCCCATGAGGGAAGACAAGAATTCATCCGTGCGGTAGCGGGTGGTCATGCGCACATCGCTGGGTACGCCGCCGCAGAAAGGGTGATGCGAGACGGCAAGCGAGCCATGGGCGAAGTCAAAGCCGACCGCACGCATGGCAGCAAGGCCCAGTTCGCGCTGATGCTCAATGGGGTAGGGGCCGTTGAGCTCCTTGCGCGGGCGCCTGCTGTGGCGGCGTTCCTGCACCTGGAGCGCTTCGGGCACGAAATCCGTGAGAAAGCTTTTGAGATCGGCAAAGATCGGGTCGAGCGTGGCGGTGCGATTGCCCGGATCATACTGATCCATCAGGGCGTCATAGGGCGCCAGGTCAAGCGCGTCGGCGCGCAGCTGGGCTTCCTCCCGTACAAGTTCAACAACGCCTTCCAAAGCGGGCAAATAGCTATCCCAATCACCGGTGGGGCGCAGTTCGCGCCAGAGCTGTTCGGATCGCATGGTGGCGGCAGTCTTGCGCTCGACGAACTCGGTGGGCAGGCAGGTGGCGTTGAGATACTGGCGTCGGAACTCGTTGAGGGCGAGTTGCTGGTCCTCGGTCTCGGGGCGGGCTGCTTCGATCCAGTCGGCAATCTCGGGCGCGGTGGATTGGGCATGGTACATGCCAGCCAGGTTCGCCATGGCTTCGGCGCGCTTTTCACCGCCGCCCACCGCCATATGGGTGGCTTCATCGGCACCAAGAATGGACAGGGCATGCTCGAGCGCCTCAAGACGGCGGCCGAGCTGATCGAGTTTTTCAAAGGACATGATGGCTCCCCAAAGTCACCTCCTGATGTTCCACAAGCCAGAGGCGGGAGCAAGCTTGCCGGTGCGGCGGGTCGCGGGGGGTGAGCCCTAGCGATTTGTCCGAAGCTGCAATGTGTTGTGCTAAGCTTTGAGCAAAGCACCGGAGCCGGCAGGCGCCTGCCGGCGGGTGCATGCGAGCTGAAAGGAAAAGCCATGCGGATGTTGATCACCCTGCTGACGGTTCTTGCCATGACCTCGATGGCGGCCGCGCAATCGAGCAAAAGCAATTGCCGGGCGATGGAAGAGCCGCTGGCCGAGATGACCGTGCAGATGGGCGTATTGCTGGAAGGCGTGCGGCGCACGGAAAACCTCAATGTGCTGACGCGATTCCGGGGCGTGGAGCGGCAGGCCATGGCGCAGCTCGATGCGGCGCGGGCCGATCTCGAAAAGGCACTCGAGGCTTATGTGGGCGCAGCAGGTAATGCGGCTCGGGCCATGCGCCGGTGTGC
>JAQSXP010000221.1 GCA_029256605.1 Devosia sp.
CCGGGTCGGTGCGCAGCGCCGCGCGATAAGCCGTCAGCAGATCGGGGCCAACGGCAACGCCGCAGGGATTGGCATGCTTGATGATGGCAACAGCCGCGGCCTCGACGGGATCGAACTCGCTCACCAACTCAAAGGCGGCATCGGTGTCGTTGATGTTGTTGTAGCTCAGGGTCTTGCCCTGCACCTGGCGGGCGGTGGCGACGCCGGGGCGGTTTTCTCCCGTGGTGTAGAAGGCGGCCCATTGATGCGGGTTTTCGCCGTAGCGCATCACTTCGCGCAAGGTGCCGGCAAAGGCGCGATAGGGGATTTCGGGATAGTTGAGCGCTTGGGCAAACCAGGCGGAAATGGCGCTGTCATAGGCTGCGGTGCGGGCATAGGCCTTGGCGGCGAGCTTTTGGCGGAGGCTAAAGGGCACGCCGCCAGTAGCGCGCACAGCTTCGAGAATGGCGGGGTAATCGGCCGGGTCGACCACCACCGTCACGAAAGCATGGTTCTTGGCCGCCGAGCGCACCATGGCGGGGCCGCCAATATCGATGTTCTCGATGATCGCGTCATAGCCCGCGCCCGAGGCCACGGTCTGCTCGAAGGGGTAAAGATTGACGGCGACGAGATCGATCGGCCCGATGGCGTGCTCGCTCATCGAGGCGGCATGTTCGGGACCTTGGGGTGGAGGGTCTTGACGCGGCCATCCATCATTTCGGGAAAACCGGTGAGGTCGGCAATCTCGCGCACCGGCAGGCCGGCTTCGGCGATCAGGCGCTGGGTGCCGCCGGTGGACACCAGTTCCACCCCCGCCTCGGCCAGGCCGGTGGCAAATTCCACCATGCCGGATTTGTCGAATACCGACAGCAGCGCCCGGCCGATCTTGTGTGTGTTGCCTGCGTCCATCGGTGTTACCCCTGCATCTGGTGTTGCCGGGTGCTGGCTAGCATGAAGCGGCGGGGTGCGCCAACCGCCTATCAGTTCTGGCGGGTGAAGATCCAGGCGATCTCGGCGCCCGCCTTTGCCTGGGTTTCCAGCACCAGCTGGCAGGTGCGCACGAGCCCCATGGACGCCGATTGGCGCACCGAATCGTCCTCGTAAAGGCTCGCGCCTTCCCAAAGAAAGCTCCACACTTCGCCATTGGGCAAAACCAGCCGTACGACACTTTCCTCGGATACCCGGTGCACCACGGTGCCAGGCCCCAGATGGAAGCGCAGGCACAGCACGCCGCTGGGCGTACCCTGGGCAATGAGGCGATCCTGGCCCACAAGGGTTTCGCCATCGCCCAACAGCGTAATCTGGCGCTCGATGTCGACGCCAAAGCGGCGGCGATACCCGGCACTGGTAAGGGTAAGCGCGTTTTCCGTCAGGTCGAGATTGGGCTTGGGCAGCGGGGCGCGGCGGACGGCGGCGCCACCGGCTTCGGGATCTTCGCCATCTATGGTGGGGCCGGAATGGGCGACGGCCTGCCGGAACGAAGCCTCGCTACCGGGCAAATCGGCAGGAGCGGGGCCGCAATTGCCCACCAGCAGCGCGTTGCCGGTGGAGAATTCAAAGGCGAGCGCACTGCGATGGGCTTCGGCGTCAAAGCCAGGCGCAGGGGCGGGGCCGATATCGGCCACCAGCACGGCGTCGCCGGCGCGCAAAATGCCGAACCCGCCTAGCAGCATGCTGCGCCGACGCGGCGGCGGGCCATCGGACTGCACGGCGATGAGGATGTCGTGGGGCAATTGCCCGCAGCCATGGAAATAGGCAGGCTCCCCCGTGCCCAGCGTCAGGGCATCGAGGCACATATGCATGCGATCGATCTGCGCCCCGAGCTCAGCCGTGGCTTCGGTCTTGGGGCCCAATGGCGCGCGGCGCACGCTCGAGAGTTCCACCAGCAATTGCAGTTGCAGCCGGCTATTGCGCGAGCGATGCAGGCCGTCGCGGTCGAGCTGTTCGGCCAGGAGGGCATTGAGGCGGCGCAGGCGCGCGGGCAGATCGAGGCTGCCCTCGTCGTCGCAGGCGGCAGCACCCAAAAGGGCAATGGCCGCAAACAGCGCATCGACCGGATTGCCCGCCAGTCCTTCGCGTACTTTGAGGCTCTGGATCTGGGCGCCAAGGGCGCGCTGGATGGTGCGGGACTGCTCGGGGGTCGCGCCATCGAGCAGCATATTGAGGTGGCGCAGCCAGTTGAGCACGCGCTGCGCGCAGATTGTGGGCACCCAGCTGGCGCGGGCAAAGCCGCCATCGCGCGCGATCCAGTCCAGCACGAGGGTGCGCGCGAAAAAGCGCTCACCGGGATCGCGCAGGTCGCGGAAATGGCGCAGCCAGGAAAAGCTCTGCAGGTTCTGCCACCATTCGAGGTGCTCGGGCGGCTCGGCAAAGGGCGAGGTGCCGCCGGTCTGCACCAGCTTGGAGGCCAGCAGATAGCGCCCCGCCATCATGTCGCGCACGGCCTCAGGATCGGCCGGGCGCAATTCGGGCAGGTTCCCGCTCCAGCTGTTGTCGGCCAGGCTGCGCCAGGTCCAGCGCACTGCGGGGAGCGTGACGACGCGATCGGCCACGCCCAGCGCAGCGCGACGGGCATGCTCAGCCAGCGCAGTCATGGCCGGACGCTTCCGGGGCCGAAGCGATGGGAAACCGCCGGAGCGGGTAATGGATGCAACGGATTCATGCCTCAAGGGCGCTGGGTGATTTGCGCGACTTTCTGGCGCCCATACTAGGAGCGGCGACGAAACCGCGCCACGAAGAAACCGTCCATTCCCCCGTTTTGCTTACCCGGCGCCATGCCGGGATGAGTGCGTACCGTTCCTTGCGCGGTCACTGCCTCGGTCAGGCCGGGCAGTTCGGCTGCTGTCACCGGCAGCAATTCGAGCTCGGGCAGGTTCGCCAGCACCCATTGCGCCTGCTGTTCGCCCTCGTCGGGTTCGAGCGAGCAAACGCAATAGATCAGCACGCCGCCGGGCGCGAGGCACTTGGCGGCATTGCGCAGGAGATTGCGCTGCAGGCGCACGCGCCCGGCAATGTCGCTGAGCGAGCGGTGCCACAGCACTTCGGGGTGACGCCGGAACGTGCCGGTCGCCGAACAGGGGGCATCGAGCACGATGCCGGCAAAGGGCTCTTCGGGCGCATAGGTGGTGGCATCGGCCACGACGGTTTGCGCGCTATAGTGGAGGCGCTCGAGATTACCGGCGAGGCGCTCCATGCGTTTGGCATCGGCGTCGAGCGCGGTGACTGCATAGCCGGCCTTGACCAGCTGGGCGGTCTTGCCGCCCGGCGCGGCGCAAAGGTCGAGCACGCGCGAATTCGCGGGCAGGTCGAGCAGGCGCGCTGGGATCGCGGCGGCAGCATCCTGCACCCACCAGCGCCCGTCGCTATATCCTGGCAGGGCTTCCACCGGCTTGTCGCGCGCATCGATGCGCACGCTGACGGCCATCAGCGGTACGGCGCCCAGAGCGTCGCGCAGTTCGGGGTCATCCTCTTTAAGCGTCAGGTCCAGCGGCGCGCCAGCCAGCAGCGCGGCTTCAAAGGCAATGATAGCGTCTTCGCCATAGGCGGCCAGCCAGGTGTCGCCAAAGGTCTCGGGCAGCAGCAGATCGTCGGACAGCATGCTGAACTTGGCCGAATTGGCCTGCGCGGTGCGCAACACGGCATTCATCAGCCCGGCCAGGTGGCGCGCCTTGGGGTCGCGCTTGACCGCTTCAACGGCGAGGAACAGCGCGCTATGGGCGCCAAGGTCGGGCAGGAAGATCAGTTGCGCAACCGACAGGCGCAGCACGGCTTCGAAGGTGCCAGACTTGCCCGGCATGCCCTTGTCGAGCAGGGCATGGAGGATGAAGTTGAGTTGGCCGTGGCGGCGCAGCGCCGTGGTGATCAGCCGGTTGGCGAGAGCGCGATCGCGTCCGTCAGCAAGATCGGCAGGGCCCAGGGGTGCGAAGTGTTCGCCCGCGAGCACGCCCCGCAGGCGCTGGGCGGCGACGAGGCGAAGCTTGAGGCCAGCCGGTTCAGGTTTGTGCGTCTTGATTTGTTTTATCCCCAGGGGCCGCGATCACCGGGATTGTCCCGGCCGGCCGACGGCGCGCGCCAGGTGGCACCGCCAGGCGCCGGACGGCGTGGCGAAGCCGACCAGGGCCCGCGCGCCGGCCGGGGGTCCTTATCAACCACCTGAAGCTGCGCTGCAAGCTGCTGGAGCTGGGCAATGCGGTTGCCCGTGTCGGGGTGGGTGGAAAAGAGGTTGTCCATTCGCTGCCCCGACAGGGGATTGATGATGTACATATGGGCCATGGCCGGGTTGCGCTCGGCGGGGACATTGACCTGGCGCCCGGCGAAATGGGCGATCTTGGCCAGCGCGGAGGCAAGCGCTAGGGGATCGCCTGAAATGGCGGCGCCATCCTTGTCGGCCTCATATTCGCGGGTGCGGCTCACCGCCATCTGCACGATCATGGCCGCCACGGGCGCCAGGAATACCATCAAGAGCGCGCCGATGCCGCCCAGCGGATTGTCGCGATTATTGCCGCCGCCGAAAAACAGGCCGAACTGGGCCAGGGCCGAAATGGCGCCGGCAAAGGTGGCGGTGATGGTCATGGTCAGGGTATCGAGTTGCTGCAGGAGGCCCGTGGACACGGCCACCGCCGCGTTCTGCGGATTGCGCCCCGTAGCAAAGGCATTGGGCTGGTCGGTCTGGATCACATAAACAGCGGGAGTAGGGATGCCGGCCTTTTGCGAGAGGATATCGACCATCTCATAGAGCTGGGGCACCTGACTGCGTTCCACCGGGACGGCGTTCTGCATGCGCAGCACCATCTTGTCGGAGTTCCAGTAGCTGAACAGATTGGTCAGCAGCGCAAAGCCAAAGGCCATCATCATGCCCGAGCTGCCACCAATGAAATAGCCGACTACCATGAACAGCGCCGTCAGCGCCGCCAGCAGTCCAAAGGTGCGAAGCGTGTTGTACATGGTGCCTCTTGGGTTTGCGTGTCTGGCCAATTATGTTGGGTGCGATCCGGTTGCATGCAAGGCGCCGGAGCCCCGAGCCTTGGGAGAAGCGCAATGAACGACAACGAGCCAATTGCCCCAGAGCCGTCCGCGACTGCCCCCGAGCCGACGCCGCCCCGGCCGCCGCTGTCTCCTGCCGCCCAGCGAGCGCTGGCAGAGGCGGAAGCGCGGCGCGCCGAAATCGACCGCCTCGCGGCGCAAAGCCCGGCCGAAAAAGGCGGCCGCGGCGGCCTCGAGCCGGTGCGCTACGGGGACTGGGAGATCAAGGGTCTGACCAGCGGCGCCTCCCTCCCCCTTGAGGGGAGGGCCGGGGGAGGGGGTCTAGGTATTGGGCAAAGCCCGTGCCTTAACGCCGACCCCCACCCTCAATCCCTCCCCTCGAGGGGGAGGGAGGCAGACGCCCCGACCTTCTGAGGATGGTTGAAGGGATTACGAGGTGATAACTTCAGTCCTTCGCTCGGCTACCCCCGTGCAGCCGCGATCGCCGGTAGCAATTCCTGTTCGAGGCTGGTGGGGGTCAGGGGGCCGACATGCTTGAAGGTGATTACCCCTTGCGGGTTGACCACAAAGGTTTCGGGCACGCCATAGACACCCCAGTCGATCGAGACGCGCCGGTCGCGGTCGGCGCCGACCGCATCATAGGGATTGCCCAGTTCGGCCAGAAAGGCGCGGGCATTTTCGGGGGCGTGAGGCTGGTCAGCAGCGGGTGCTCGGCGCGGCAAGGGATGCACCAGGAGGCAAAAACATTGACCACCGTGACCCCGCCAGTGAGGTTTTCGGTGGCAAAGCCGGGCACGCCCAGGTCTGGCACGGCTTCGAGGGTGAAGCTCGGCGCGGGCTTGTCGATCAGCACCGAGCGCACCAGCGAAGGGTCCCGGTTCATGGTGCTGGCGAAGATCGCCACGAGACCGGCGAGCAGCAGCAGCGGCAGGGCAAAGAGGAGAAAGCGCATCAGGCGGCCGGCTCGGCCGAGCGGCGGCGGATGCCACGCGCTTCGAGGTCCTTGAGCCGCTGGTCGGTGCGGCGGGCGTCCCAGAGTGACCAGCCGATCAGCGCGGCCACGACAAGCGCAACACCAAGATAGGCGCAAACGATGAAGAGCGCGTGGGGTCCCAGATCGATCATGCGTCTGCCGCTCCCTGGGCTGCCCGGCGCTCGAGCGTGGCGACGCGCCGGCGCTTGATCTCGGTGTGCATCGCCTTGAGCTGGAGCGTGATGAACAGCAGCGTAAAAGCAAAGAACATCACGAAGAGCGGCGTCAGGATGGACGGCGGCATGCGCGGCCC
>JAQSXP010000222.1 GCA_029256605.1 Devosia sp.
GTCGGGCAATTCCACGAGCTCAGCCAGGAGCGCCTGCGCTTTGCCGCGCAGATCGGGGCCACCGGTATCCAGATGAACAACCCAACCCTTCCCGGCGACGCACGCTGGGAAGAAGCGGATGTGCGCGCGCTGGTGGAAGAGGTTGAGGCAGCGGGGCTGGTCTTCGAGGCCATCGAGAATGTGCCCACCCATTTCTACCACAAGGCCATGCTCGGGCTTGAGGGCCGGGACGAGCAGATCGAGAATTACCAGGCTACCATCCGCGCGGTCGCACGAGCCGGGGTGCCGGTGCTGGGCTATCATTTCATGCCCAATTCGGTCTGGACCACCAACCGGACGGCGCAAACGCGCGGCGGCGCGCTGGCGCGCCAGTTCGACATGAGCGTCGTCGAGGCCCATGCCGACGATCTCGAAACCCTGCGCAGCTTCATGCCCACAACGCTTGGCCGCGCCAGCTCCATGCCGCTCTTTGGCAAGGACGGCCCGGTGATCACCGAAGAATCGATGTGGAGCAATTACCGCTATTTCATCGAAGCGGTGCTGCCGGTGGCCGAAGAAGAAGGCTTGCGGCTGGCGCTCCATCCCGACGATCCGCCCGTGCCGATGTTGGGCGGGGTGGCCCGCCTCTTCTACCAGCCCGAAAACTTCCGCCGCGCCTATGAGCTTGCCGGCCAGTCACCGGCCTGGGCACTCGATCTGTGCCTGGGCTGTTGCTCGGAAATGCCCGGCGGCAAGGCGGCGGTGATTGAGATGATCGAGTTCTTCGCCCCGCGCGGCACCATCGCCTATATCCATTTCCGCGACGTGCAGGGCGCCGTTCCCAATTTCACCGAATGCTTCATCGGCGACGGGAATTACGATCCGGCTGAAGTGATTGCGCTCTTGTCCAAGCATCGCTTCGATGGCTTCCTGCTCGACGACCATGTTCCCAAACTGGATGGCGACAGCGACTGGAACCATCGCGGCCGCGCCCATGCCATTGGCTATATGCAAGGTTTGCTGCGCATGGCCGATTATTGCGACCTGCTCTGAAGCCCTTGCCGGCCGGCGTTCACCGGCCAGCCCCTGCGCTGCAAAAGTTTGAGGACCTGGTTTAATGCCTTCTGCCCTGGTGTTCGTTGGTGGTGTCAATCGCGGGATCGGCTATGTCGCCAAGCCTGCCGGGGAAGGGATCGCAGCCTTCCGGCTGGACCTGGCGAGCGGGGTGGCAGAGCCGCTGGCCATCACCAAGGGCATCGACAACCCGACCTTTGTGGCCGTGGCGCCCGATGGGCAAAGCCTGGTCGCCGTCAGCGAAGTGGATGGCTGGCATGAAGGCTTGATCACCGCCTATGGACTGGAACGGGCGACCGGCGCCCTGCGCTATCGCAACAAGCAGCCCACCCGGGGCGATTACACCTGCTTTGCCGGTTTTGATCGCTCGGGCCGTTGGGCCGGCATTGCCAATTATGGCGGCGTGCCGATCACCGAAGAGCCTAATCGCTCCTTTGCCATTTTCCCCGTACGGGCCGATGGGAGCCTCGGCAACCCTTGTGCCGAAATCACCCACACCGGGCAGGGCAAGGATCCCGACCGGCAGGGGCGGCCCCATGCTCATTGCCTGCGCTGGAGCCCTGACAACCGCTTTGTCCTCGTGGCCGATCTCGGGATTGACCGGCTGCTGATCTATCGCTTCGACGCGCAAAGCGGCGCCGTTTTGGCGCATGGCGCGGCCGAGTTGGCGCCGGGTGCCGGGCCGCGGCACCTGCAATTCCACCCCAGCCTGCCGCTGGTCTATTGCGTCAACGAACTCGACAGCACTCTTGCCACCTTGCGCTTCGACCCCGAGGCGGGGCAGCTCGAACTGCTGGGGGCCGTATCCACCCTGCCAGCGGGCGGGCACCCCGGCAATTCCTGCTCCGCCATCGCCGTGCACCCCAGTGGGCAACACATTTTTGTCGGCAATCGCGGCCATGACAGTGTCGCTCGCTTTGTTCTCGATCCCCAAACCGGGCTGCCGACGCTGCTGGGCACCACGCCGGCAGGCGGACACATTCCGCGTGACCTGGCGCTCGACCCCTCCGGCACGCTCCTGGCCGTTGCCAATCAGGAAAGCGACCAAGTGTCCCTGTTCCGCTACGAGCCGCAGAGCGGCGGGCTCGAGCCGCTCGACGTCCCCATCGATGTGGGCTCGCCGACCGTCGTTGCCTTTCACCCTGAACTCGGGGGCGCGGCATGAAGATCACCGCGATCAAGCCCTTTCCCGTCTGGGTCGGACACCGCAACCAGCTGATCCTCAAGATCGAAACCGACGAGGGAATCTATGGCTGGGGCGAAAGCGGGCTGTCAGGCCGCGAAAAGGCGGTGATCGGCGCGATCGAGCATTTCCGCGAGTTCCTGCTCGGGCGCGATCCCATGCGCATCGGCGCCATCTGGCAGGAGCTTTATCGCAGCCAGTATTTCGAAGGCGGGCGCGTGTTGCTCGCCGCCCAATCGGCGATCGATATTGCGCTCCATGACATCAAGGCCAAGGCGCTGGGCGTGCCGGTCTATGAGCTGCTGGGCGGCAAGCAGCGCGACGTAATCCCGACCTTTCCATCCGTCGCCAATGTCGAGGGCTCCGAGGGGATTGCAGCCGCGCAGGCGCTGGTTGAGCGTGGCTGGAATGTGGTGCGGTTCTTTCCCGCCGCCTGGAGCAATGCCGACAACATCTTTGAGCCGCGCGTTTCTGTCGGCCGAACGGCAAAGGCGCTGGTTGCCGCGCGCGAAGCACTGGGCGAGGAGGTGGTGATCGGGGTGGATTACCACCATCGGCTGAGCGTGGCGGAAGCAGCGAGCTTCTGCCAGCGCATGCCATCGGGCACGCTCGACTTCCTTGAGGAACCCATTCGCGACGAGACGCCCGAGGCTTATGAGGCGCTGCGCCGGCTAACCGATGTACCCTTTGCCATCGGCGAGGAATTTGCCAGCAAGTGGCAGTTCCTGCCCTTTATCGAGCGCGACATCCACCAGTTCAACCGGCTTGATCTCTGTAATGTCGGCGGCTTCACCGAAGCCATGAAAGTGGCCGGTTGGAGCGAGGCCCATTATGTCGACATGATGCCCCATAACCCCTTGGGGCCGATCTGCACCGCCGCCACCATCCATTTCTCCGCCGCCGTCCCCAATTTCTCCTGGCTCGAAACCCGCGTGGCAGTGGGCGATCTTTATAGCGGGGAAGCGGGCAATGAGATCTTCACTCAGCAGCCGCGCCTCGAAGGCGTGGTTTACCGGGTGCCGGACGGACCGGGCCTTGGCGTGGAGGTGGATGAAGGAGGGCTCGCGGCGCAAAGCTTCCGCTTCTGGGAAGCGCCCCATCTGCGCCGCCCCGATGGTTCGGTGACCAATTGGTGAGGCTGGGGTGAAACAGTTCGCACTGGGCTGGAGTCATGGCGACGCGCTGGTGCTGAGCACCGCTGCCATGCTGGCCGAGTGCCGTTTTGATCTTGGCGGCAGAGATTTCCGCCCCTTTGCCCGCGCCCCCTGGGTGGGGCAGGTGAGCGATCCCGCCATTATCGGGCATCTGCGCGAACTGGGCGGCGATTTTGTTTGCCTGCCCTTTGGCGCCGGGCCCCCACAGCCGATCGGGCCACCCGAATGGGCCGAACTCATGGGCGAGCCGCCCCTTCTGCCCATTCACGGCCCAGCCGGCGACGCGGAATGGGAGCTGGTTGCGCGAACCGAGCACAGCGTGACCCTGGGGCTCGATTACCCCGCGGACTCCCTGGTGCGCCGGCTCGAGCGCCGGGTCGCCGGACGGCCGGGAGCGCCGGTTCTCGACTCGAGCCTCACTATTTACCCCCGCCGCTCCGGCGCCGTTTCGGTGGGCCTGCATCCCATTATGCGGCTGCCTGAAGCGCGCGGGCAATTGCAACTCGAAGCCGAGTTTGAGTTCGGCCTCGTTCATCCGCGGCAGGTGGGGGCAGGGGAGGCGCAGGAATTTTCCGCGCTCGCTGCGGTGCCGCATCGGGGCGGGCACATCGATCTGAGCCATGTGCCCCTG
>JAQSXP010000223.1 GCA_029256605.1 Devosia sp.
GGAAACCGATGATGGCGCGATTGCGGGGCTGATGGGGGGACCGGTCAGCGCCATGCCGGTGCCGTTCATGGGGCCGCCGGTGTTGATCGACAATGGCAACGGCTTTGCCGTGTCGCAGATGCCCGCAATTGTTCTTTATCTCGGGGAAACGCTCGGGTTAATGCCGCCGACGGCCGAACTGCGCGCCCTAACCATGAAAGTGGTCAACGACGCCAATGACGTGATCGACGAACTGACCCTGCAAGGGGGCATGGAGATGTGGAACGAAGCGCGCTGGCAGGAGCATGTGCCGCGCTTTGCCAAGTGGATGACGCTGTGGGAGGAACTGGGCAGCCGCCATGGCCTGACCGAGGATGCCGGCTTTCTGCTGGGCGGCGAGGGGCCGGGGATTGCCGATGTGATCACGGCAACGCTGTGGACCACGGTGGCGGACCGGTTCAGCCGCATCGAGGCGTTGCTAGCGGATACGGCGCCGCGGACGTTGGCGCTGTCGCGGCGGGTGGCGGCGGAGCCCAGCCTGGCGGCGCTGGCGGACCAGGCGCGGGCTGATTATGGGGATGATTATGCCGGGGGGCAGATCGGCCAATCCATGGCCAACATACTCAATGACTGAGTGGCGGGGAGCGGGACGGCCGAAGCCGCCCCGATGGGATCAGCGCGAAGCCTGGTAGAGCTTGGCGGCGATTTCGTAGAATTCCTCGGGGGCGTAATCGGGGGTGAAGGCCGAGGGAGAGCCACTTCGTCATTGGACCAGATGCCCGAGATGTCCTTGTAGTCGTCCGGGCTCCAGGTATAGAGGCGGCGATGGGAGCCCTCGTCGAGATATTTCTGGCATTCGGGGATCTTGGCCAGCGGGATATTGGGCGTTGGCAGCATCTTTTCGATTTCCACCCCGGTGAGCTTTTTGAGCGCCAGCGCATAGGAATGGGCGTGGACGGACCCGCGCACCAGGAGATAGCCGCACACTTCGCGCCCGGTGGCATCGTCTCCGCTCAGCGTCTCGTAGACGCGCAGCTTATGCAGGCGCGCCCCGCACTCGAGATGGAAATTGTGCAGGAGATCAAAGATCAGATTGCCGGTGGTGGTGATGAAGTCATTGTTCCAGCTGACCCCATTGGAATTGACGGGAGTTGCACCGCCACCATTGGACAGGAACGCGGCCGCGAGGCGGATATCCTGCATGGCCTCGAAGGGAGACTTGGAGATATCGCCACCGGGGCCGGCATCGCCGCCTGGCTTGTCGGGGCCGTTGTTGAGCATGGCGACGCCATTGCTGACGAGCTCCACATGGGCCAGTTCCTCAGCCGTGATGGAGGCAACGAGGCTATAAAAGGGGCGCAGCTTGTCCTTGCTGCGGAAATTGAAGCTTTGGAACATGTAGTTCCCAAGGGTGGACATCTCGCCATATTTGCCACCCAGCAGTTCCTGGAGTGCCGCCGCAGCATTGGGGTCCTGCTTTTTGGGGGGCGGCAGCTCGGTAATCAGGCGATCGACGCGCATGAACATGCTTGGCACTCCTTATGTTAGCCAAGATGAGGCAACGGCCGCCGGGTGGCGATGTTCCGCCGAATGGAAAATACTCTTGCCCTTTGCTTGGTCCCGGCAAGGATAATTTCGGTTTATTTTTGGCGGCAGGCCGGGCGCATTCAGAGGCTTTGGGCGCTGGTCAGGGTGCCGGTGGCGAAGGCGAGGGCGGCGGCGGCGGAAAAAGCATTGCTGCGCGCCTGGGCCTGGGCATATTGCGCCTTGAGGAGTCCCGCCTGGGTGACGCTGGTTTCGGGCAGGGTGCCAATGCCGGTGCGGTAATATTCCACCGCGGCATCGTAATTGGTGCGCGCGGCATCCACGAGCTGGGTGGCGGCGGCGTAACCCGACAGACTTGTGCGCAGGGCATCATAGGCGACGACGATTTCCTGGGCGGCGGTGCTTTGCAGGCGATTGAAATCGGCTGCGGAGGCGGCAGCATTGGCTTGCGCCGTTTGCAATTGGCTCTCGCGCAAGCCGCCATCAAAGACGGGCAGCGTGACCCCGAGGAGCACGGCGGCATTGGGCTGGGCGACGCTGAGCGAGGCATCGGCATCAAAGCGGCTGTCATCGACCGAATAGGTGCCGAGCAGCGCGCTGAGATTGCCGGTCAGTGCCACTTTGGGCATGAAATTGGCCTGGGCGGCGAGGATGCCCTGCTCGCTCGCCTTCATCTGGGCAAAGGCGGCCTGCACGTCGGGGCGGCGCTGCAGCGAGGCGATGATCAGCCGATCGAGATTGGCAGGCAGCTTGCTCGGCAGCGGCTTGCCGCTGATATCCTGCACCTTGATATTGGTGAGGGGCGACACGCCCATGGCGCCCAGCAGCACTGATTGATTGCTGCGCTCCTGGCCCAGGGCCTGGGTGAGGTCGAACTCGGCCTGCGCGACCTGTTGCTTGGCGGTCGCCACTTCCATTGTCGTAGCCAATCCCTGCTTGAGCTTGGCTTCGGCGGCGGCGAGCACGACTTTGACATTGTCGAGGGCTTCGCGGTTAATGCGCGTCTGCGCCCGGGCGGCAGTGTATTGGTAGTAGGCGTTGCTGACGTCAAAGATCAGCTTCTGGTGCGCCAGGGTGAAGCCCAGATTGGCGGCAAAGGAGAGCTGCTGCGAGGTCGCGAGCGCGGCGTCCCGGGAGCCGAAATCGAACAGGAGCCACTCGATGGCAATGGCGGGCACGACCTGCACGCCCGAAGTGGTGATGGTGCCATTGGGGATGTCGATGGGCACATCGAGGACTTCGGTTTCGAGACCCGGTGCGGTGGTCGAGGTGACCGCAAAGCCGGCCAGCACATCGGCCGAGAGGACGGGCAGATAGGTGGCTTCCGCAACCCCGGTGGCGGCAGCCGCTTCGCGCGCCCGCTGCCAGGCGGCGCGGGTGGTGGGGCTGGCGAGCTGGGCAATGTTGATGAGCTGGGGCAGGCTATAAGTGGTGGAGGAATTGAGCGTGGGCGTCGTCACCACGATGGGCATGTTGGGATCGGGCGCGGCGGCGAAGTTCCGGGTGCCCTTGTCCAGCGCCGGCATGCCTGCGACGCCATTGTAAGGCGTGGTGGCGCTGGCGGGCGCAAGATTGAGGGAGGAGGGGGAGCAACTGGCCAGCCCCACCCCCATCAGCAGAACAGCCAGGACGTGGGGGAGCCGGTGCACAAGCATTAGATCGCCTCGAGCGTTCGAGCAAAACCAAGCAGCAATTTTTGATAGGAGTGGATGGCGCCCTCCAGGTCGGCGCGCCAGCGGGCCCGGCGAGGCGCCTTGCGCTCCAGCCGCTCGAGGCGATGCAGCGACTGGAAGGCTTGATGCAACGACTGGTCGAGCATGGTCCGGGCCTCCGGGGCAGGCTCGAGGATAGCATCGGCGGCGGCCTTTAAAAACCCGCCCACGGACGCTTCCTGCGCCAGCGTTGCTGCTTTGACACTGCGCGGGGCGCCATGCAGGAAGCGCCCGGTTTGGCGTAGCAGCTGCAAGCGCGCGATCTCGGGCACGGCGTGCTGGCTGGCTTCGAGGATGGTGGCCACATGGGGCAGGACGGGCGAGCTGAGGCGCAGCCATTCGGGCTCGAACACCGAGATCAGGGTGAGGCGGTGGGCCTCGGCAATCTCGGTGGCCGGCTCGGCCGCGCCGGGCGTGGGGCGCCGGAGGGCCATGGCGAGGCTTTGGAGGGCGTGCGAGAGATGGCCGGCGATGACGCCGGCAACGCTGGTGGGCCAAAAGGACAGAAAGACAATGGCCACCACGACATTGCCGATGAGGATGCCGAGCACCCGGTTGGCCGCGACCCCGACATCGAGCGAGGGGCCAAAGCCGTGCAGGGTGCAGAGAAAAAAGGCCAGCGCCATCTGCCAGCCGGCATATTGAATGAGGCTCGAACCATTGGCGACCCAGGCGGCAATGAAGCTGCAGACGCCCACCAGCAGCATGAGCTGGCCGATATCGGTCATGTGCGGCATGAGAAAGAGGATGCTGCCGACGCCCATGGCGGCGCCAATGAGGCAGCCGATGATGCGCAGGGTGGCTTTGTGGAGGGTTTCGCCGGTAGTGCCGAGCGCCACGTAAAAGCAGGTGATCATGGCGGTATGCACTTCGAACCAGTCGCGGGCGGTGTAGATGGCGTAGGTGATAAAGACCGCGAGCGTGGTCTTGAGGGCGAAGTGCAGATAGGCGGGGTTGGTGAAGGTGTCGGCCGTCAGCTCGAGGCCGGGTTCGGGGCCGGGGGGCAGGGGCGTGCGACCGCTCCAGAGATCGGCCAGCCGATCGGCCGCTTCGGCCAGCGGCTGGGTGGCGCCGGAGGTGGCCCTGGGTTGCCAGCCGCCCCGCTGGGGGGCTCGGGTTTCGATCAGAGTGGCAAGGCGGTCGAGATCGGCGGCAAGCGCGGGATCGCGGGGCGCGCCGAGCGTGGCGAGGAGCAGGTTTTCGCTGGCGGGCAGAGTGGCGCCAAGACGCGCGGCTTCGGCGGGCCTGGCATAGCCGAGCAAGGCGGCGAGCTGGATGGGGGAGGCCAGTTCATCGCCTTCCTCGGGTTCTTCGGACAGGAGAGCCAGGGCC
>JAQSXP010000224.1 GCA_029256605.1 Devosia sp.
TCGGCCATGCGCACGGTCGAGAACCGGTGCGAGATGATCACCGCCGTCTTGCCGGCAGCCAGGCTCTTGAAGCGCGCGAAGACTTCCGCCTCCGCCTTGGCGTCGAGCGCGGCGGTGGGTTCATCGAGAATGATCAGTTCGGCATCGCGCATATAGGCGCGGGCGATGGCGATCTTTTGCCATTCCCCACCCGAAAGGTCCCGGCCCTTGTTGAAGAGGCGCCCCAGCGGCTGCTCATAGCCGAGGGGCAGCTTGGCGATGACCGCATCGGCGAGACTCTGCTCGGCTGCCGCCTTGATCCGGTCGGTGTCGTCCTGCAGTTCGATGCGCCCCACCCCGATATTTTCGCGGGCGGTGAGGCTATAGCGGATGAAGTCCTGGAAGATGACGCCGATATGGGCGTGGATATCCTCGATCAGCATGTCGCGCAGGTCGATGCCGTCCACGGTGATATGGCCCTCGTCGGGGTCGTACAGCCGGGTCATCAGCTTGACGATCGTGGTCTTGCCGGCCCCGTTCTCGCCCACCAGCGCCAGGGTTTCCCCGGCCGCGAGGGTAAAGCTCAGATTGCGGATCGCCCAGGTCTCGGTGTCGGGATAGCGAAACCCCACATTGTGGAAGACGACGCCCTGCCGGATTGGCTGGGGGAAGGGCTTGGGATGCGCCGGGGGCACGATGGTGGGCTCGATCTCAAAGAACGAGAACAGATCGTCGAGATAAAGCGATTGGCCGGCGATACTGGTGAAGCCAAGGAGAATGCGCTGGAAGAGGCCGTTGAGGCGCAGGAACGAGCCGGACAGGAAGGCCAGGTCGCCAATGGAAAAGGCGCCGGTAATGGTGCGCCAGACGATATAGCTATAAGCGCCATAATAGGTGAGCGTGGCGATGGCCGCGAAGAGGGCGCCCCAGCCGGCGCGCTGGATGGCAATGCGCCGGTTCTCGGCAAAAATGGTTTGCGCCAGATTGCGGAAGCGATTGATGAGGAAGTCGCCAAGGCCAAAGAGCTTGATCTCCTTAGCCGTTTCGGCACTCGCCCCGACATGTCTGATGTATTCGAGTTCGCGCCGTTCGGGCGTGCGCCCGCGCGAGAGGTAATAGGCGAGAGTGTTGAAGCGCGTTTCGCCCCAGATCGCGGGCACAAAGGACAGCGGCAGCAGCGCAATCAGCCAAGGCGCATAAACAAAGAGGCCGGCGCCCAGCGTGATGACGGTGATGATGTCCTGAGCCTGCCCGAAGATCTGGCTCAGAAGCGCATTGCGGCCGGCGGCCTGGCGGCGCGCCCGCTCCAGCCGGTCCTGGTATTCGGGGGATTCGAAGTGGCGCAGGTCGAGCTTGGCGGCGTGGGCCATCAATTCGACGCTGACCGTATTGGAATGCAGTTCGGCGAGCACGGAATCCGCCAGCCCCGTCAGTCGCGACAGCAGGTCCGAGCCAATCACGAGCCCCAGTTCAATGAGAAGCAGCAGCGCGACCGTGTTGAGCGAGCCGCTCGCCCACCATTGCGCCAGAGTGTCCCCGGGCGCCGGAGCGCCGGAGAGCCGGACCACTTCATCAATGATGAGCTTGCCCACATAAAGCATGGCCACGGGCTGCACCGCCGCCACCAGCCGCAAGCCAATGCTGGCCGCCGTCAGGAACCGGCTGGTGCGCCAGATCTGCGCTAGGAGGCGCCCGAGATGGCGCAGATTGCGCATGCGTTCGCGAAAGCTGGCGGCTTCCTCGTGAACCGGTGGCAAGCGGCGGGAAGCAAATTGGCTCATGGGTTCAGTCTAGCCCCAAGGCGAGCGCGCGAGAAGCGCGCAGGTCAGCAGTGCTGGCTTGAATGCGGGGCGGCAGGGGCGCACACTAAACGCGATCTCAGCCATGGCAGGATGTGCCTGCAAGGAGAGCGAGATGCTCAGGGACCAAGATTGCTCGGCCATTATTGCGGTCAGCGACATCAAGCGGGCGCAGCATTTCTACCGCGATGTGCTGGGGCTCGCGCTCGACAGTGGCGACGAGAACGTGCTGACCTTTCGTAGCGGTGGAACGAAGCTGGTCGTCTACCGCTCGCAATATGCCGGAACTAACCAGGCCAATGCCGTGGTCTGGGGCGTTGGCGACGAACTCGAAGCCATCGTTGCCGATCTTGCCGCCAAGGGCGTGGTGTTCGAGCATTATCCGGGCATGGAGTTGCGGGGCGATATCCATCATGCCGGCGATTTCGGCATGGTCTGGTTCAAGGACCCCGATGGCAATATCCTGCACCTCAACAATATGTAGCGGCACAAGCGCTAGGGTAACTCGCGCAGGAATCGCGCCAGATCGTCGGTGATATGGTGCACATGCGCACCCGCGCCGCGCCCCAGCTCCCAGGCTTCCACCTGGTCGTGCACATAATCTTCGCCCGCCACGACATGGACGGTCGACATGCCCAGTTCGTGGGGCGCCACGAGGTTCTTCTCGAGGTCATCGAACATCACCGCGCGAGTGGGATCGATACCGTGCAGGTCGAGAAAACCCTGGTAGGCCTGCCGGTGCGGCTTGGGCACAAAGGTCATGGCGCGGATATCGTGCACATGCTCGAACAAATCCCCGCCACCCAGTTGGCGCAGCACCGAGCGGGCATGGCTGACATCGCCATTGGTGAGGATAAATTTGCGGCCGGGCAGGGCGCGAATGGCCTCCACCAATTCGGGATGGGCCGCGACCGGGGAATAATCGATGGCGTGGACGGTATCGAGGAAATGGTCGGGATCGACCTTGTGGCCGTGCATCAGCCCGTTCAGCGTCGTGCCAAAATCGCGGTAATAGGTTTTCTGCAGGGCCCGCGCCGCCTCGAAGTCGAGCCGGGTGAGGTCCATCACGTAATTGGTGATGCGGATATCGATCTGCGCAAACAAATTGCAGCTGCGCGGATAAAGGGTGTTGTCGAGATCGAACACCCAATCCTGCACATGGGACAGGCCCGGGGCCCGCGGTGGCAAAAGCTCGTTCATAGCGAGTTTGTATCACATTGATCTAAACGAATTCATCACCATCCCGGGAGGGAAAAGGCCGGCGGACCGGCCTTTTCGTGGGCTTGCGACTACTGGTTGGCGGTGACGGTCAGTCCCAGCATCGACAGCAACCCGGCCGGATTGGCTGCAGCGGCCGTCAGCACCAGAAGGGTGGCGGGCGAAGCGGGCTGGACCGCGATTTCAAGGCTTTGCGGATCGTCAAGGAAAGCGGAAACCGGCGCGGTCACGAGATCGGCCAGCGCCGGAACGCCGGTGCCCGCCAGCATCTGGGGCAGGCTCGACTTGAGCCCTTCCACCAGCTGGGCGCGCTCAACCCCCTGTTTTTGCGCATAGAGGTCGAGGGACTTGTCGGCAAGCGAGGCATCGTCATAGCTGATCGACGCGCTGACCAGGGTCACGCCCTGCAGCAATTCCATGCCCATCATCATCTGTGCCGCCTGGGCTTCCTTGCTGTCGGGCGCATAGCCCTGGGCTTCGGTTGCCGCCTGCGCCTTGCCAAGCTTGTCCATCAGCGCGGGCGTGACGCCCAGCAGGTCGAAGCGGAGGTCGAGCGCGCCGACATCGGCGAAGTCGAACAGGAACTTGTCGACCACCAGATGCCCGTCGGCCATGGACCAGCTCATGGACTGGCTGACATCGCCCTGCACCTGGGTCAGGCCCAGCGCCTCGATATCGGCTGCGGCTTCAGGGTCCTCATCCTGCATGCTGGAGAGATCGAGGTCGATGCCGCTGATCTCGAGGGTCGAAGTCAGGTCCACCAGCGGTCCGGTGCCCGGCTGGGGATTGAAGCTCGAGACCGCTTCCATGGAGCTGACGCTCGCCACCTGTTCGCCATCACGGGTGACGGTCATCGGCCCGGTCTTGATCGCGCGCACCAGCTGCAGCACGGCGTCCGAGGAGATCGTCTCCCCGGCGGGCAGGTAGAAGCCTTCGAGCCGCACATCCTGCAAGGTCAGGTGGCCCACCGGATCGGTGGCAAAATCGGTGTCGATATCGGGGACAGCTCATAGCCGAGCGGCTCATAGATGGCCTCCACCCGATCCACAAAGCTTTGTGCATCCAGCGCCATGGCGGGCTGCAGCATGGCGAGGGTGGCCATCCCGGCCAGGGCAAAAAGGTGCTTGGTTCTGGTCGGCGTCATAAGCGGCTCCGCGTGCTGGAGGGGTGATCGGAAGAAAGGTGACGAGTTTTGGTGGCAACAGCATGACGCCCGGCGCGCCCCGCTGGTTCCCCCGGTTCAGGTTCCAAGGAACAGTTTATAGGCCGGATTGGCGGTTTCCTCCCAGAAGGGAAAGCCGATGGCGTTGAGATGGGCTTCAAAGGCCGGGCGCGTTGCGGGCGGCACCTGGATGCCCACCAGGACGCGGCCATAATCGGCGCCATGATTGCGGTAGTGAAACAGCGAAATGTTCCAGGCTTCGGTCAGCCCCTCGAGGAACCGCAGCAGGGCGCCGGGGCGTTCGGGGAACTGGAAGCGGTAGATCACCTCATCGG
>JAQSXP010000009.1 GCA_029256605.1 Devosia sp.
TACGACCGCGATGCAGACGGGGAATTCTTCCAGCTTTATTCGCGCAATATCGGGGAAGGCTTCTTTTTCGAGATCGTGCAACGCCGGGGCAGCTACCGCGGCTATGGCGCCGTCAACGCCCCATTCCGCATTGCGGCGCAGAAACGGGCGATGGCAACGCTGGAACAGGCGGTTGCCTGACTTTCAGCCACTGCGTAACAGAGCGCCTCCGCATCGCGCGAACTTTTGGGCCTAAAGCGGTGACAGCCAGGGCAACGCCCCCTGACCGCCACCGCTTATAGCCAATTGCTCCCCGGAGCCTTTATCGGGCAGCCGCGACCAGGCGTCCGATCGCATCAACCAGTGCCACCTCGCCGCGGCGCTGCTCGGCTGAACTGTCGCGTTCGACCCGCCCACTGGCGATACCCTCATACATGCCCAACAGGGCCTCGGCGATGGCAACGGGAACGCCCTGCTGCGTCAGGATGGCCAATCGATCGGGGGGCGCAATGAACACGGGCTGCACTGCCCGGCCAAGTATGTGCCCGAAGGCCGCGGCAACATCGTTGGCGCTCCAGTCCTGCGCACCGCGCAACTCGACCACCCGCTCCCCTTCCACCCCATCGACCAGCAGTTCGGCCGCCGCGCGCCCGACATCGCGCGTGCTTACCATGGGGATCTTTTGCCCAGGCTCGAGAAAGCTTGGAAGCACGCCCTGCGCCATCACGGCATCAACGACTTCACTCCAGGTTTCGATGAAATAGCCCGGCCGCAGGAACGTCGTTGCTGGCGCCGATCCGTGCAGGTGTTGTTCCAGCGTGTTGAGCGTGGCAATGATGCCGGTGCCTGATTGGTGCTGAGCCCCAATCGAGGACAGAACCACAATCTTGGGCACATCAGCATCGCGCACTGCCCGGGCGAGAGCGCGGCCAACTTCGTCGGCCCGCCCAAATGGGTCTGCGTTTGATGGCGGAGGGCACAGCAGGAATGCTCCGCTGGCATCCGCAAAGGCAGCGGCCAAACCCGCCCGATCCTCGATCGTGGTCACGGCGGTTTCCGCCCCCAAGGTCTTCCATTTCTCCGCCTGCTCCTGCTGGCGCAGGACCACGCGAACTGGCTTGCCCATGGCGATGAGGGCTGCCGCAGTTTCTCCGCCCGCGCGGCCATTGGCTCCGATCACGACATACATTGGCGTTCTCCCGTCGCAGCGTCTTGCGATGCGTCCAATGCATGAACTATATTGTTCTTATGCGCGAAGTGGATCTCCGGACCGCCGACCTGAACCTGCTGGTTGTGCTTGCCGCTTTGCTGGAGGAACGCAGCGTCACCCGCGCGGCCATCCGCCTCGGCATGAGCCAACCCGCCACGAGCCGCGCCCTTGCCCGTTTGCGCGTGCTGTTTTCCGACACCCTGCTCGTGGACGGCCCGGGTGGCTATGCCCTGACGGCGCGCGCCGAAACCATGCGGCCCTTGCTGCAGCGGACACTAGCCGGCGCGCGCGAGCTTTTGGAAGGTCAGGTCTTTGATCCTCTTCTGGCCTCGGGCGTCGTGCGCCTGATGATGCTCGACCTTGAAGCGGCGGTACTGACCCCACGCCTGATAGCCCGCCTGGCCGAACAGGCGCCTGGTTTGAACCTCGAAGTGGCCCCTCCGGGCCCGCGGCCATTGGCGGCGCTTGATGCGGGGGAAGTGGACGCCCTGATCGGCGTCGTCGAAGACGCCCCCGCCAGCATCCGCAAGCGCAAACTTTATGAGGACGAGTTCGTCACCCTGATGCGCCATGCCCATCCCGCCGCGGGCCAACCGCTGGACCTGGCGCGTTTTCTTGCGCTCGAACATATCGTTGTCAGCATCACCGGCACCGGCCGGGCCTGGGTGGATGCCGTGCTTGCCCGAGATGGGCTGCAGCGGCGCGTCAAAGTGCGGGTTCCCGGTTTTTTTGCCGCCCTCGAAATCGCCGCCCGCTCTGATCTGGTCATCACCCTGCCCGCGAGCCTGGCGCGTACCGCCGCCGGGATGGGCCGGTTTGCCATAGCGGCACCGCCCCTTGAGCTAGGCAAGGTGGTGATGAGCCTGGCCTGGCATGCCCGCCATCAAGATGAAGCGCGCCATGCCTGGTTGCGAAAAACGATCGTCAGCGCCATGGCAGAACCCGAGCCGCATTGACAACGGGCGGAGTTCTGCAATGCAGCCGCCTGGTGCGGGCGTCTTGACGGACATAAGGGCGGAGGCGCTGCGCTGAAATGCGCAGGGGATAACCGGGCCGCAAACCCGCGACCACCGCAAGGCATCAGACGACAGCTAGCTTATTGAAAACAAATGGCGCGCCCTAAGAGATTCGAACTCCTGACCCCCAGATTCGTAGTCTGGTGCTCTATCCAGCTGAGCTAAGGGCGCGCATGTCGTTTACAGACGTAAGTCTATGATATTGGAGCCAAACTGGCGATTTCGAGTTTCGGGAAAATAGTGCGGACCACACCGCTTTTCAAGCTCTGAGCAGACTTTTCTGTGACAGATTTGTGGCACGAAAGCTGCGATTATATCAGGCGATGCCGGCGCCTCCAAAGCGAGTCAGGGTGTGCGTGCAAGCGTCCGGGACTTGTTTCTGGTGATCCTTCAGAATCCGGACGGCGCCTTCGATTGCACGCACCGAAGACACTAGGACACCAGCCGCGTCGTCCTCATAGTGCAGGTCCAGTTCGGTCGCGAGGTCGACTGCCAAGTCAGACAGCAGGTTCAGTTCGAATTCGGTCAAGTTATTCTCCATGTCAATTCAGGCTCGGCGAAGCAGATTTCGGCTTGGAAGTTGAAATCAAATCATGGCCTTACGCGTTCTTATATGGAGTCCAGCGCCTTGGATTTAAGAGGGAAGGTGCATATCCTTATTTGCTTGAAAACCTTGGCTCTCGGGCCGCTATAGAGGCACATCTAGAGGAAATGTTCGGAGCAAAAAGTACTATTTCACCATGATCCTCTGGTCTTTGATGTAGCTTGTGCAGCTTGAGCTTCAACTCCTTTGGAAATTTTGGCAATTAATTCAGTTATCTCGGTTAAGCTGTTGCTGCATTCACTACACATTTTAAAACCGCCGAATTGAGAGCCACATTGCCGTACAGGCTGTGCTTTGGGTCCAGCATATCCATTTGCCAACGACGGGTTGCAGCCGCCGATACGGAAACGTCGGCTGCATATGCCTGCTAGTTGTCGTGTGTCGCCTTCATAAGGGAAACCGCAAAGTGCATCGGCGATATCCTCTCGATCACAACCGTATCGCCTCCAACGGCTCCTGATCGCCTGAAGAATTCGCGGGTGGGCGCGCGCTCGCGGAAGAAGCAGTGGCTCGACCGCTTCTCGTTACTGAGCCGGTTCGGGCCCGTTATGTCGGTCGTTGTGGCCTTTGAGCCCGGCCGGTAGTCGACAGTGAGGATTACCTTGGACATCTGGCTTTTGTCCGACCCGCCGATGGCCTCGGGCGGAAAAAACTCCAAAATCGACTTTAGGTAAAAGTGACCATTTCTGACATTTCCGTCGGTGAGAGTGACATACGCTTTGTCACCTTCAATCCGTGATGCTGCTTTCGCTCTTGATGCGCTCGGTTGGGAAGCGACCCGACTAGTCGCTTTTAAACGGGCCATTCGATTCAAGCTGGAGGTACTCAAATCTCCGAAGTGCCCGATCTGTGCGGTGACCTTTGTCGCTACTTCCTCTTCCAGATTCACCCAAATAACAGCGCCGTGGGGATGTCTGTACGCCACTGGTTCGGCTAGTTCTGCCGCTTCGCTTAAGACCCAAGGTATGGTCCACCCATCACCACGTGCCTGTGGTTGCCGGCCAAGCGGAATACAATGCTTGTCTATCGCTCTCGCATAGTCTGTGTCTGTCGCAAGCGACGGAAGGGAGTCCACAATCCGCGCGACGCCGACCACCTGTCCGCCACCCTTCCTGATCAGGGCAACGACGCCGCGGTAGCCGCAGCTGGTCTTTCGCATCTCCCAGGTTTTCTGACCTGACAGGATCAAACTGATCCATGGCTCGTCAATCACGATCGCTTTCATGCAGCCTCCTATACGACGGCATGACCGATAGTGATTCGAAGAGAGATTGTCCGCAGGTGATTTCAGGTTTCTTCGGGGCGCGCTGCGGCCAAGCGTTGCTAGCGTGCTGTCAATGCCCAATCCACCTAGACGTGGCCTCGACTGCATCCACCAAAGCGGGCAAGAGGCCTGTTACTTTAGCAACGGCAATAGGCCCCGCAGCGACCAACGCGGCATCCACAAACTTGGTGGCGCGTTCTGCCATCCATCTGCCTATCGCCGCAACCAGCAGTCGCAAGTTGTCTCTGCCCCTCTTGGCACGGTCCATATCCGGGCTAGGTCGCTCAAGCTCACGAGTGATTGCGTCGATGTCATCCAGAGTGCTCAGGAGCTGGTCCCGACCAAGGCCTTCGTCCAACAGGGTCGGGGGGCCGTTGTGTCCCCTCCGCTGAAAGTCAGAGATCATCTCTTCCACTTGAGCGCGTAGCCGGGCGAGCGCTCTGGAAGCGTCAGTCTTTGCTGTGTCAGTGGAGCGCTGGTCAGGAGAGATGGCAAGATAGTGTGGATGCGCTTTCAGAAGTCGCTCAATCCGAGCCGCCACGTTGGCTCCAACACTGTCAGCAGGAGAGAAGTCCTTGAGCGTAGAGCGCCCGAGGTTTCCCATCACAAACGAGATGTTGCGCATCCTGTAGCGGATTGCGGCCTCATTCCTGTTCGGCAAAAGTCCCCCAGCTAGCAGCTGAGCCGCGGACTCGGCGGGAGCCTCGTTCCCCTGCATCTGCATCCTGAGCAGCAGCAGGTAGACCTCTATTGAATGGCGTAGTTCCTCGTCACTCCATGGGCTGGTTGAGCTTTTAGGGGTTCGCGCCAAGAATCGTGCCTCTAAGACAGGTTACCTTACCCTTTTGCCTTACCCTTTTGCCTTACCCTTTTGCCTTACCATCAGGCCACCCCTTCAAGCCTAGCTCTCTCGAGCACACTTGTGGCGTGTTTTGCATGGATCTCGTTCGGAAGTCTTCTTGGCATCATTGTGCAGATTTCCAACGCTAGCATCTCGTTGGGTGTTAGACACTTCTTCTCGCGCCCCCAATCGAGAATGCCTCGCCAGAATTCCGCGCCCAGCTCAACTACTTTGGCCTGAGCTTCAATCGCTTTCGTCGCGTTCTTTCTGGTCTTGGTCTCACGCGTGGCTAGACGGCTCTCTTCTTCCAAGATCAAACACGTGTCGAAATCGACGTCGTACGACAGCTGCCGCCCCTTCAGAACACTCCAGCAGGCCTGTTGCTTGGCCCACTCGGACATGTTTCGAACACCTTGTGGCGGCTGGGTTATGGCGTTGTGGGCAGCTTCCGCCGCTAGGAGCAATGCCTTACCTAGAGCCTCTCCAACTAGCTGCTTGCGCCAGATAACGTCCTCATCAAGCACCTGTCCGTCCGCCTGTGCGTCGTGGAAAAGCTTGGCCATTGCATAAGTTACAATGTTGGCGCGATAGCCGCCCTCATACCATTGCTGCTTCGGTACCTCGGTCTCCAAAAACTTGAAGATGATGGCCTTGGCGATCAGCCGCTTGTACCAGACCTCATCATACTTGGATGCACTCCTGGTCCAAGCGTCTCCAATCTCCTTGGCGAACTCAGCGAAGTTCTTCTGAGCACCTCTGGACACCAGATGCGGATTGCCTGCCGCCGAGAACTCAAACTTGGCGAGATCGGTCTTCGCGAATAGCTGGGACTTTGGAAACTCCAAGTCGAACTTCTTCTGCTGCGCTGTAGTGAGCTTCGAACGAGCGTTGATGTACTGTCCACGAGATCTTTCATAGAACCACTTGCTATCGTGACGCTCGCCGGCCTTTGCTGCGAATAGAATATCGCGCGAGAACTGCTCAATTCGAACGTGGAAAGGATGGTTGGAGAAGAAGTCCGCCGCGTTGACCTTGTTCTGGGTGTTCGCGAACTCCGATATTTTTGGAACGATCTCTTCCGAGCGTTCTGGTGGCACAACAGTGAGCTTCATCTGAACAAATACATGCTGCAGCTGCTCTTTTGACGCCTTGAGCGCCGAGTGGATCGATCCCGTTGTCTGTGCCCCATTCACGATCTGGAAATTGCTGATCGAAGCGACTGCAAGACCAGTTGATGTCTGCACGCAGGTGACGGCGTCAGCGGTCGCGGACAGACCATTGTTGTAAGGAAAGAAGAGGCTTGGCTCGTTCTTGATAGTGCTTTGGATACCCTTGTTGGTCTTAGCCCTCGCCTGCAGGAAGGATCGAACATTTGCCTCCAGCAGCCTTGCGCCCCACTTGTCGTAGATTCTGGCGAGTTGCTCGCCTGGGACGATCATGAGGTAGCTTTCCAGGGCCGCATCTTCTTGTGACGCTCTTAGAGCGGGAAGCGAACCACCGAAGTCAGCCTCAAAGTCGATGACCATGTCTTCGCGGGTCTGACCGGCTCTGTCGAAACGCTCGAAGCGCTCCAGATCCCAAACCGAGTAGGTAATTGGCACATGTCCGATACTGGCTAGCGATACCGCGTCGCCCTTGCCAGCGTACCGCCGGTTGGACACCAAGATCAGCTTGACTTTCTCTACCTTTGACCAAGTTGCCACTAGCAGATCGGATACCTGGAAAGCCGGACTCGCCTCATTCAGTCCGTCTCTGAAGCTTTCGGTTCGGGCCTGATTAAGAAAGCGAATGAGTGGGTTCACCAGCGCCGTTAACCCAGCCTTGTTGAACGATTGAACCTCATCGGCGTCTACGAAATCGCAAACGATCAGCGAGAGAATTCCATCGGAGTCGCGTGGATCGCCACCGTAACCATCTATTCGGATGCGCTGACCGCCTTCACCACTTTGGTGAAAGGCCCGGTCCGCCACCTCCAATTCTCCGGCGCCCACAAGCTTTTCGGTCATCCGGTCGAAGAATGCCTCGACCATGAGAATCCCCGCGGCATCGGCCTCCCTACGGATGTCCGCCCGCATACCGTCATAGTAATCGGAAAGCTCAGCCAACCCACGGCTCCTCAAAAATGCGCTTTAGTACCGTTTCAGTATCGACAGCAAAGCTCTCGCAGGCCTCCAACGAGAGGGAGTATTTGACCTGCGACACACCACTGATAACCGGTGCTGCGATGCGAGGAAAACTCGAGGTCACGGAATGGTACCGCGTGGGACCGATACTCCAGGACCATCGGCTGTAGTCATGCGTTGCATCGTAGCCCAAGGCATCAAGCTTTCGTTCAAGATCGAACAAGGCTGACGGTTGTTGGGCGACAATTCTCGCGCGCAGTGCATCCACCCAATCCCTAAGCGTCAGTCCCTTGTGTGCCTCTGCCTTTTCGACTGACAGCACGGCAAGCCAGACATCGGATCCCAACACATCGGCAAGCTGATATTCGTTCGATATCGCCACGAAAGGCTGGGAGCCACCCCTTCTCGCTTTAACCTCAATGCAGTTTGCGGACAGCTCGAAGTCCTTTGGCGCCCCTAATGGACCGGTCCACGCTCCGATGGCATCGCTCGGCTTCATCTTGTCGAGAAGCATGTCCAATATTTGTAGTTCTCCGATGAGCCCCTTCTGTGCCTCTTCTGAAAGGGCTTCCAGTTTCCCACCTTCAAGCAGGTGGTGCCATCGGTAGGTGCGTTGGATTACTCGCCGAAGTGCCTCGAGTTCGTCGTTCGCTCCGTCGCTGGCAGCGATTATATCCATGCACAGTGTTTGAAACAAACCAACTTGAGTGCGATCCCGAAGGCGGAGATACAGGACCGGACTTCCTTGGGTCGACTGGAGACCGACATCCAAGTTACGCAACTTTGGCAACTCGGGCCCAACTTGAGGCAACTCCGAAACCTGCATCACGAGAGCGGGATCTGGACCGGGAAATAGGGTCCAGAAGAAATTCCACTTCCCACTAGCGCTGACTCTGCGGCTGTCGATCCTGCCATGCTCCAGCCCGGCCCATGGCGTGTCAGTCAGCATCGCCTACAGCCTCCTCTTCTACTTCCTCATCACCAAACATCTCACGCAGGCGCACGGTGTTCATGGTGTACTCGACTGTGCCACCTTCAATGTTGCTGAGTGGGAACGATATGCCCCAGCCGACCACCTTTTCTATTGGCAACTTCGTCGGATGGTCGTCATTTTCTGGTACAACAAGGCGCAACACCAGGAGGGGGCTGGTCCTCTTTTCTCGGTAAATCCGATCCGGAAGTGTCTTCGGCATTACTCCTTTATTTTCAGCCTCTCGTTTCGCGCGAAAGTCCCTCTCGGCCTCCTGAATTTGGGCCTGCGTCAACCCCTCCTTCTCATCCCCAGGCGAGCCGAGGCGCCGGCTGGCCCCACTGATGGCCAATATCCCTTTTCGGATCAAATCCTCCGAACCAACACCGCGTTTGAAGGGACCAATCTCCATATTGTAGAGGCGCTGACTGGCCAGATCATTTCGCTGAGCACTTGCTAGCAGCACATCCCATTCTGAAAGCTCGTCAAAGGACCGGGCGCTGATGTAGTCATCCATTAGCTTTGGATCAGTTAGCGGGTCCGCGGGATCGGATTGATAAGCTCGCAAGAATGCCCGGATGAGATCGACAGGCACTCCATTGTAAAGGGTCCCCCTAGAACTCCGGCTGGTTTCAACTCCAGCCGATTGCATTGCCTCGATAAGAGCCTCTGCAGCTTTCAGGTTTCCTTTCAAAAGTGCCTCGTCTGACCGAATTCGTGTCGTCTCGATCAGCCTTCCTGCCAACCCCACCCGTACTGGAAGCGATTGGCCCGTTCCCATCTTGTTTCTTGCTGTAACGATTAGTGACTGAGGATGGCTACGGACGGCCAAACCGAACTGCTCTGGAGTTGCCCTGGCCAACTCCATGCGCTTCAACTGTTCCTGAAGATCTTCCATAGCCTCGTGAATATGGGAGTACCAGCCAACACCATCAGCCGGCATCCAGATACGGCAGAGGTCTTCGTAGGCAGGCCGATAGCCAAACCAGCGGCCCATCTGCATCAGCGTGTCGTACATGACCGAGTTACGAAGGAAGTAGCTAACCGTCAGGCCTTCGAGGGTGAGGCCTCGGGATAACGAAAAGCCTCCCACAGCAATCACCGTCACGCCATAGTCACCGCCGCGGTCATAATCCAAAGCGACCGAACGCTTTGATGCGTTCACCTCCACAACATCGGCGGCGACGAGCACTTCATGAAGTCTCGCCTGGATCTTGCTCCAATCCTGCTCTGCTTCTCGAAACTCTCGGCTCCAAGTGTCTCGGAGCGCGACAATCTCCGGGTTCTTAAGCGCCGCAGGCCCCTTACCTGCGTCAACTGCAACTGCATCCCGGATGCTATCGACAAGCTCGGCAATTCTGCGCCGCAACCTTCCCTGGACATCCGTAAATCGCGAAGCGTTCACCAACATTGATGCATGCTGACCGGCTTGGCCGCGTATGTTGCGAATTGCTCTGGCAACGATGAACGTCCTCACCGCCTCAATCAGCGAGTTTGGAAGCACCTCCACCTCCAATGCGATGGTGTGCTTGAGTGGGAGCTGCGCTTCGTTATCGTCGATATCCCGGATATGGGTCTCGCGAGCGTCAACGAAAACTTTCTGGGCGCCGAAATAGTTGGAGGGGGCATCCAAGCCAATGATGAAGTGACGCGGAAACAGGTCCTCCTTAAAGACATCGTCATCCGTGTCAGGATCGATGAATATATTGGCGAAAGGCGTTGCCGTGTATCCTACGTAACAACTGCGATGAAAAATCGAGAGCAGTTTGCGAATTTGACCGTTGATCCGAGTTACTTCGTCAGACCCGTACTTTGTATTGATGGAGGCGTTATCTGCCTCATCATCGATAACGAGCATGGGTTGCTCTACCATCGCGGTCCGGGCATGCGCCGAGTGCTCTTCCAGCCATTCAAGCAGGTTTTTCAAAGTGCTCGAGTTCTTCTTGATCACCAATACAACCGGGACATTGTACTGCCCAATCTGGCTGGTGTTGCTGGTCGCCGTCCCCTTATTGAAATCGCGAAGAGTGTTTGTAAGGGCAACAGGGAACTCTCGCTGATCAAACTGACCGACACCAATCAGTTTTTGCCGTTGTGACTTGTTTGCGTGAGCAAGCCTTCCTGTATCACGCCCAATGAAGCCCTCATCTATGCGGGCCTGCGTCTGGTTGCGAAGATTGTTATGTATTCCAGCGATAACGACTATCAGGCGATAGCCAGCGTCCGCCGCCTTGCAAATCAACCCTGTGTAATTCTGAGTCTTGCCGCTCTGCACGTGCCCCACGACCATCCCACGACGACTCCAAGCCGTCGCTGACAGAGGATTTCCCATGCGGTCCAGCACCCGGTCGGTGACATCATCTGTGGCATCAATTACCGACTTGGGTATCCCCTTTAGGTTTAGTAGCTGACGGTAACGGCCCCAGTAGAAGTCCCTCACGTTACCCTTGATTTTCGCATCGGCCAGCCAAGGCTTGAAGTCCTCGGAATCGACAATGGCACCCAAGCCAATACTGATGCCGTACTTCTCTTCGATCACTTTGGCTAAAGCTTCGGCATCGTCGTCAGTAATGCCTTGCGCAAACATCGGTGTGGATTGAAGCTGTTTTATGATGTCCCTAATTGACGCTGCCGTGTGAGGACCTGGTTGAGAGGCCATGTACATGGCGGTCATGCCTTCAAGACTGCTCAGAACCGGGTTCAAATGGTTTTCTCCGACTGCAATGTGTCTTCAATGATGAGCTGAGTTGCGTCCCAAGCGGAACGAAATGGATCCACATCCCTCATAAGACTGCGGATCTCCTGGATATCCTTGTTGGCGCCGCGCAAGAGCGCGACGGTCGCCCGAACAGCCTGCGAGAGCGTATCTTCGTCCAGCTGGGCCGGGACAATCTTTTCCGCCATCCCGGCCATATCAGCCTGCAGCGCCTCGACAGGTAAAGCCGCTCCCACTAAGGCCACGCAATTGAAAAAGCCTCGACGTTGCTCGGCGGGCAGCGAATTGGCAAAGTTCACAAATGCCGGATGGTCAACGTTTGGTCGGTATCTTATCTCGCCATCGGCCTGCACACGATGCCAGATCGGAAGACGGTTCTCGTCGACCAGCTTTTGCCCTCGTTTGCTATAGGTCCTTTTTGAACCATCTAGAATACGCTCGATGACCTTCTTGAGCCTGTCCCTGACTATCGGCGGGAGCTGGGCTGAAGACTTCTTCACATCAATCTTCCAGTCAGCATCCATGCTGTTGGGGATATCGATGCGAACGCGAGTGAGCTTCGTCAACTCGGACTGCCGGCAAAGTCCAAACCAGGTCCCATGTATGATGAGGCGATTGGCTCTATAGAGATAGATACCCTGCGTCTTCAGGTGCCCTTCCGGACCGCCGACATCGTCCCACTGCTTCGCTGGCATCTGCTTGTGGTGTGGCAGTGTGTAGCTTTGAAGCTCGACCTCGGAGCCAGAAAACACAAACGTTTCCGGCGGATCACTAAAAGTCGCGCTATTGTCGAGCACAAATGGATCAAGCGGATCAAGTAAGCGACCATTGATCCGTAGCTTGGTTCCGCCCCTCTTTTGCATGAAACGATGGAATACAAGCCGCAGATGGCGCTCTGACAGAGCGACCCTCTGGTTGATGATCGCCGCCTGCTTGTCTACTTCGAGCGCACCGCCACCTCCCAGCCTGTCCAATTTCTCCCAAAGAACGATGGTTCCCGTGTCACCGAGGGCATCCAGGTGCGGGACGGAAGAGAGATCGGCGGGGAGCTGGACTGCCCATTCATTGGTACTAGCGACATAGTCGAGGTCCCAGACTGCAGCCGAGGTATGTCCTTCCTTTCGCGACACAACAGTAAGACGCCGACACTGCGAGAAACTCGCACTCTTCAGGCCTAGTCCAAAGCGGCCAAGGTCAGGCTCGTCACGGGTGGAAAGTGGATTTCGGCTGCCGGGGCGCATAGCTGCGATCAGCTCAACCTCGGTCATGCCCGCACCATCGTCCAAAATTGCAATGTGCGGATTGTCAGTGGCCGTATCGGTCAGTACGTCAATTGAGGTAGCGCCTGCTGTTATCGAGTTGTCAATAACGTCAGCCAACGCCGTCTCAAGTGAATAGCCGATGTCTCGCAAGCCCTCGATCAGTGCGGCCGCATGAGGCGTGGCATCTGCGCGCCTCAATTTCTAATACCCATCCGAATCCCCCCGAGATGAATACATTTGAGGCAAAATAGAATTCGATGGCAAGCCGCCAGCTTCGCTAAACCCCCGCCATGCTTAAAGACTTTAATACAACTTCGCCAATCCGCCTCGCCAGCAGGGGCGGAACGGCGTTTCCTACTTGCACAAACTGCTGTGTTCGATTGCCGAGGAATGCATAGTTGTCCGGAAATGTCTGCAATCTAGCCGCTTCACGAACAGTCAGACTGCGGCACTGAGTGGGATCGGGGTGGATAAAGTAATGTCCATCCTTTGATATATGGCTGGTCACAGTTGTTGCTGGCTTGTTAGCCAGCTGCACCCTGAAGCGATCTGCAAACTTCCCAGACTCCCAGTTCGCATGGTCGGGAGCCAGATCCGCAGGGAAGTCGGACGCCTTAGGGCTGATGCCGAAAACGGCACCCCACAAAGATACAAACAGGTAGCGCGCCAGGTCTGACTCCATGTGTCCACGTGAGTCATGATTTGGTACAGATGAGAGTTGCGGGTCCAGCAACCAGTCACGCAAATCTGCTGGCATGGTATTCTGATCAATACGCGCAATCTGACGCCGACCTGTGGACGAGACACCGACGAATGCTGGTGTCACCAAGTCCAGCTTGGCTTTCAGCTTGATGGATTTCTCCGTCTCGAAATTGGCAATTGCGGCAAGCACCTTGGCGGCAGCGGCCTCCACGGCCTTTAGCCATTCTTGTGCACCGTCCCCTCTGCTCAAACCGCTACGAATGCGAGGCATACCTACCAATGCATCCTGAACGGTCGTCTGGTCCTTGGCCCTAAGCATCCTTGGGGAATAGCCGCGAGGCCATCTCTCCGCCACATCGTCTCTCATGCCCAGGATGATGACCCGGTGGCGGGCCTGAGGTATTCCGAACTCTTCAGCCTTTACGATGAAGTCTCTTGGACGCAGGTCGCCGTCGCCTGCCTCACAAGCCTGCGGTGCCAGTGCATACAGCGTATAGCCGGCTGCTCTTAGATCGCGCAGGACGGCTTCGAAGATGTCACTACCCTTCACAGCTGCGGATAACATCCCTTTCACGTTCTCCATGACGAAAGCCATGGGCTTCAGCGCTGAAAGGACCTTCACGTACTCGTCGTACAAGAAGTTCCGATGATCTGTTGCGGGATCGTAGTCGACGATGCCCGCGTTACGAGAGCGCCCGACCAGCGAGTAGGCTTGACACGGAGGGCCACCAATCAGGATGGTCCGCCCACCCTTCAATGGTGCAAGGCGTTCTGCAAGCACCGTGTCGGTATCAGGTTTTCCAAGCTCGAGGCAAAGTGCCTCATGGTCGGCTGCCGCCCATTCCTCCGGGTACAAACTGGCCCAGTCTGGCTCGGCAGTCCCGGTTTCCAGCCAATGATAGTAGGCTGAGGGGAACTCTTGAAATTTTCGCAGAAAGGCACGAAGTCGGAGCGTGCGATGTGCGGATGCCTCTTTCTCGATGGAGACGGCGATTTCGAAGGGCTTGCCCGGAAGTGATGAAAAGCCCTCTCCAAGTCCACCTGGGCCGGAGAAGAGATCGACGATTTGAATGGCTTCTGACATGTCAACAATCTGAAACTGGTGCAGCACCAATCCCAGGTTGCGGCCATCCTGTAAAGGCATCACGTCATGGATGTTGTCGATACTGCAACCAGATCCCGCATGATGTCAGGGATAAGGTCAAAGGATACAAAGCCAGAGATCGCATTACGGCACGCCATGCACCGGCTTGGCTTTCGATATCGCCTGCACTCTGCGGGGTTGGTCGGGCGACCTGATCTAGTATTCCCCAAACATAAAGCAGTGGTTTTTGTCCATGGGTGCTTCTGGCATCGGCATCACGATTGCCGCCTCACCTCAACGCCGTCCACACGGCCGGAGTTCTGGGCGAAGAAGTTTTCCACCAACGTTGAACGCGATATTGAGGTCAGGCTTCGTCTTGGCGAAGCTGGTTGGCGTGTGGCGGTTATGTGGGAGTGTGCGCTCAAGAGGGCCGACAAGCTTGAGATGGCCGCGAGCCAATTAGCCGACTGGCTCAGGACAGATATCAACAAACTCGAAGTCGGAGCCGAGGATCTTTGGCCGTCCACCGAATAACAGCAGATATCGTTCCAGCTCATTGCAGCATCGCGTCAAGCGACGCAGCCATCCAGTACACCCCTTCGCGGTTGGCAGGCGTCACTTCGATATCTCGCTGCTGCAACCAAGCTTTGCACACCTGCCAGTCTTCAGTCCGACCGCACGACAACCAAGCAATCACCTTGTCCGGGCGATAAAAGACCTTATTACCCCGCCCCCTCTTTAATGGCTCCGAAGTCGGACCAGTGCCTCGCACTCGCCAGTTGGCGAGTGACTGCAATGACACGCCGAGTGCAGCAGCAAGTCTGCGGCTTGAAATCGGTCGCCATGGCGGAACTCCAAACCGCTCGGGTTGGAGTTGGTCGTACAAGCGAAGGCGTTCGGTCTCATTCATAGGTAAAATGTGGCCCCGACCCCGAGCCATTTCAACTCAGCCGATCTTTCGGTCGGATGTCCATGAGACCTAGATACGGCCGATCATTGAAGGGTTTGTGGGACGCTCCAATCTTCCAGTTCGTCACCATGACAATCGAATTTGGAAAATTACATGAAGACTGAAGTTCTTTCCTTGGCCCTTGATCACGGTTTTGCGGTGTTTCCGGTCCGACCGCGTTCGAAGGTCCCTCTGATCAAGGGCTGGCCCGAGGCCGCAACCACCGACGAGCACCAGATCAACGAGTGGTGGGATGTCTATCCGGACGCCAACGTTGGAATTGCCACCGGAGCCAAGTCAGGTGTCCTCGTCATGGACATCGATATTGAAACGGGAGGTATGGAATCGCTCGAAAATCTGATGGCGCATGAGGAATGGGTTGACACCCGGTCCGTGCGGACCGGCACTGGTGGGCTGCACTTCTATTATGAGTTCAACCCGTCAAATCCCATTCGAAACTCAGTCAGCTTGATCGCTCCTGGCATCGACATCCGTGGCGAAGGCGGCTTCGTCCTTGCCCCTCCTTCGATCCATCCCAATGGCACCCCTTATGTGTGGATTAAGTAAATGGAAATCGCATCGTTTCCCTCCTTCATCGCTGACCGTTTGCGGTCTAGCACGTCCATCTCGTTGGGTCCGCTGACCTCCGGATTGCCGGTTGTCGGCCAGCGCAACGATTTTCTTGCGAGCATTGCTGGCTCGCTTCGCCGCAGAGGTCTCGAAGAAGACCTGCTTGTCGAGGCGCTGCTGGGCATTAACAGTTCTATTGCTGAACCGCTGGATCGGGAAGAAGTCATCGAGGTGGCGAAGAGTATTTCCCGCTACCGTATCACCCCAGATCTGACTGAACAGTCGATGAGCGAGGCGTTTGCGAAGGCAGCAAGTGATTGCTACCGTTCCACGCCTTATGGCTGGATGTTCTTCAACGGCAAGTTCTGGGAGAGCTTTGGCGCCCAGCTGCTTGCCCAAGAAGCGATGAAGTCTCTTGTAAAGGGGCTGGCCGTCGCGTTGGAAAACGCTGATACGTCAGAAGCGGAACTGAAGGATTTGCGGAAGGCGGCCAAGGCCATTCAGAAGCGCGCCTTCATCTTCAACTCACTGAGCCTTGCTACCTCCGACACGTCATTGCTGGATTTGGATGATTGGGGCAATGACGCTGGTCTGTTAAATTTTGCCAACGGCACTTACGAACTTGCCACGCACAACTTTCGCAACCACGATCGCGAGGATCGGCTCACCCGCGCGCTGAACTACGAATTCAACCCGCCCGCTACGTGCCCGTTGTTCGACAAGGTCTTGGCGGACGCGCTCGATCGCGACACGGCGAATTTCCTAATGGAGGTGTTTGGATATGCCCTTCTTGGAGAAGGAAGCCTGCAGCAGATGATCGTTTTGATTGGCCGTGGGCTCAACGGCAAGTCGACCATCATGGAAGCAGTGTCACACGCCTTTGGCTGCTACTCCCGTACGGCCGACCCCAACAGCCTGATGAAGAACAAGATGTCGAACGGGATGAATAACGACATCCATGCACTAAAGGACGCTCGTTTAGTTCCAACCTCGGAACTAAACACCGGCCAGACCCTCGATGCTGCCTTGGTAAAGCGCTTGACAGGTGGTGAAGAAATGTCGGCTCGGGCCATGTACAAGGATTTCGAAACGTTCCAGGTCAAGGCACTCGTCGCGATGACCACCAACATGCCACCGGTATTTGATGGTTCGGATTTTGGCATCGGGCGCCGGATGGTATTTGTGCCATTCGCTCGCACCATCGCAATTGAGGATGTTGATCCTACTCTGCCGCGCAAGCTGCAGAGTGAGGCGCCTGGGATCATGAACCGTCTTATTGAGGGTCTGCGTCGCTATCAGGAGAAGGGTTACGTACCTTCAGTGGCCGTTCGTGAATGCACCGGCGCCGTTCTTCGCGACTCTAACCAGATCATTGGTTTCCTCGAAGAATGCTGTGACTTGAGCCCTCAGCTCAAGGTCGGAGCGCGCCTTCTTTATGGAGGTTATGAAACCTGGTGTCACATGTCCGGCCTTCGCCCCATGACCGAAAAGAGCTTTCAGGCCGCTCTGGAGCGCACTCGCGGTGAGTTATACCGGAAGCGTTCTGCAGCCGGAATCTCTTGGTACGGCGTAGGGTTGAAGGCGTCGTAGACAAAATTGCCTCCGCCATCGGCGGGGGCGATTTTTCAATGTATTAGGTGCAGCTCCTTCGAGCCCCTGTGTCAGCGTGTGTTTTCTCTTGAGTTCTGAAAGCGTGCTAAGAAAGCCTACAGACGCTACACTTTCGAAAAACGTAGGTGGCTACACTCCTCCCTGGCATCGTGAAGTTGTGCACCTGTCATGCTGGACACAATAGAATACCCATGCTCTCCGCCAAGCTCGATCCGGTCATATCCGACCAGGTCTACAGCCTCTCCAAGCGTCAAGATCAATTCATCCACCAGCTTAACGTAACCCTTAAGCAGTGTATCGTATAACTCGGAGTAGCGAGGACGACCTTCGAACAAACGGCGGAACCCTTGGACATACATCAGCTCCCCGGGGCTCCGTCCAGTGGACCAACGCCACTCCTCCGTCCCCATACCAAAACGCAGATTAAAGTCTGAACGATAGTAGATTTTCAGAAGCCCACCTGCCCACCTCACCTCTAGGTTGCCTAATTGGTTGACGCGAATGTCTAGATAAATACGCGGCTTCTTCTGTGCCCGTCTAACTCCTTCCGACCAGTTCGGCGGAGACATCAGCTCACCCAAAACCTTGTAGTTCACCCCATCGCGCACTTCGTCGTTGTGGCTCAGAAAGTTGGTTGGATTTGGTCTGGAATCTGAACCGAGGTACAGCTCCTTAGCCATCTCGAAATACTCGGCGCTGCTCAAACGCTGCTGGCCGTCCTTCTCCATTTTATTTACTCTCTCTAAGTTTTTTGGCGATGCGTGCAGCGTCCAGATGCGTGTACCTCATCAACTGGCGGGGATCCCGATGACCCGAAATCAAGGCCACTTCGGGCAAGGAAAGCCCCTGCTCAAAAAAGCCCGAGACGGCTTCGTGCCGCAGGTCATGGAAACGGAAGTTTACGACCCCTGATCGCGCCTTGACCCTTTGCCACGCGAGGCGAAAGGCGTTTGCGGTGATTGGAAAAACTTTGTCTCCAGGTCGGTTTTCCACACGCGCACGATCCAGAATGCGCATGGCCACCGGTGTTAATGGAATTAGCCTCGGCTGATCCGTCTTGGTAACAGGGATGAGGAGCAGGCTATTTTGCCAGTCAACATGCTGCCACTGTGCTCGTAGCACCTCGCCCCGTCGCATGCCTGTGGCCAGGGCAAAACGGAATACCTGCCGCACAACCGGGTTCCGCGTCGTGGCTAGTGCCTCAGCCAGTGCCCGCAAGTCTGAATAAGTCAGTCGTCTCGTGCGTGGTTTGGCAGATGGCGGTTTGGTGACATTATCGACAGGGTTACAGATAATAGAATGGCCCCACTCACGCCGCGCAACGTCAAAAACCTGCCGGAGCAGCACTAAGTCCTGTCGCACCGTCTCACTCGATACGTCTGCCAGTCGATCATCGCGGTAGCGCACGATATCGTTTGTTGTAACCTTTGTGGCGGGCAGCGCGGAAAGCGGATGGCGCAGCATCTTGCCGATCCGATACCCCTCGACCTCGGCACTCTTCTTGGTAGGCGTTACATTGCTGCGGTATCGATCCAAGAGGTCGCCCAAAGTAACGTTGGTCGCCTTGGGGCGGACAAGCGCCCGCCCATCATCGATCTTGTGCTCCTGAGCCCTTGCCCATGCGAGGGCTTCCTTTCGGGTCGGGAATGTTTTGGTAAGGGTATCGCTGCCTTGCCGGCGGACTTGGGCCTGCCAGCGGCCGTTGCGATTGCGGATATTGGCCATCGGTTGTCTCACTGTGGCACCAGTGTGGCAAACCAATATCATGGGCTACCGCCCAACAGACCTAAGTGCTTGAAAACAAATGGCGCGCCCTAAGAGATTCGAACTCCTGACCCCCAGATTCGTAGTCTGGTGCTCTATCCAGCTGAGCTAAGGGCGCGCAGGCCATGTCTGGCCGCTTGGTGTGGGAGGCGGTTCGAAACCGCTCTCTGCAGCAAGCGCGGCAACCCATACATGGGTGATCCAGGGTTGGCAAGGCCATCCCGGGGAAATTCACAGGGGCTCACATTTTCAACAGGCTGGTGGGCAAGGTGATCTCAAAACGCGTGCCCCGCGCCTGTTCGGCCAGAGCCAGCCGGCCACCATGGGCTTCCACGATTTCCCGGGCAATGGCGAGGCCCAGCCCCGTGCCGCCCGCGCGGGCCGAACCTTCAAAGGCGACGAACAAATTGTCGCGGGCCCGCGGCGGCAACCCGGGCCCATTATCGCTCACGGCGACCACGAACCCGTCCTCCCGCTCCTCTGTCAACACGTTGACCTGAGGCGCCTCCACCTTGGCGCCGGCGGCCTCGAGCGCCTCGCGGGCGTTTTTCAGCAGGTTCACCAACACGCGGCTGAACTGGGCCTGATCGGCCCGCAGGCGCAGCCCCTCGGGCGCCTCGTTGCGAAAGCTGATCGTGGGATGTCCGACAAGGCGCGCATCGAAAGCCGCATCCTCTACAAGGCCATGCAGCGCTACTGGCGCCAGCACGGGGAGCGCCGCGCTTTCGCGCCCATAATCGAGCACCGATTGGGCAAAGCCGATGGCCTTGTCGAGCGTGGTGACAAGGCGCGGCGCCAGCCGCTGCACCTTGGGATCGTCGAGCGTTGCCACCTGGTCGGACAAGAGCTGCGCCGAAGTCAGGGTGTTGCGCAGGTCGTGGTTGATCTTGGCGACGGCCAGGCCGAGATCGTCATGGCGCCCGGACGGGGTGAGAATGAGGCTGGCGTTTTCAGGCGCCTGCCGGAAAGCCAGCATGTTCGCCGTGAGCCGGCGTACGGGATAAATGAAAAGCCGGCTGACCATCAGATAAAGCGCCACCGCCGTCAGCGCCGCGATGATGAAGGACACCAGCACAATGTCGCGCGAATAATCCAGCAGGTCCTGGCGCAGCGGCCGCTCGGGCATCAGCACTTCGAGCAGGCTCTCGTCCACATCCCCCTCCCCCACAATGCGCAGGGTGCGGCCAGGGCCGGCAAACAGCGTATCGAGGGCGCCGACAATGAGCGCCACCGGATTGGACTCGCGGATATCGGCGGTGACGACGCGATCGGGGGTGATCGGCTCGGCCAGTTCGATCAGCTGGCTCTGCCCCTCACGCCGATAAACAATGGCATTGGCGCCCGCCGAGGTCAAAAGCCGGTCGGTGAGGCTGCGCGGCAGTGCCGGCACATCGGGGACCGCATCGAGCACGCGCGCCGCCACCATGCCCACGCGCATGCGGTCATTGAGCCAATTGGCGCGAAAGCTGGCAACCGAGGGTAGATACACCACCACCTCCACCGTGAGAATCACGGCGATGATGGTGACGATAAGTTTGATGGACAGGCCGGAGAACCGGCCCGGCATAACATTGCGCGCGGCTGTCATCGCCCCAATATAGTCAATCCGGGCGCGCTGATAAGCCCTGCTCAGCCCAGCAGGCGGGGCAATCTGAGGCCGAGCCGGCGGGCTGAAGGCCGCGCCGGCTTGCCCTCGAACTGGTCGGCCGCGGCGCGCAGCACTTCGGCAAGGCTGGGATGGGGCAGCACCAGCTGCCCGAGCTCGCTGACATGCAGGCGCCGATCCATGGCGAGCGCGACCACGGCCAGCATTTCGCCCGCTCCCACGCCCACCAGCGCGGCACCCGCCAGCGTGCCATCGGCATTGACGACGAGCTTGGCTGCGCCATGGGCCGCTCCGAGCGCCCGCGCCTTGGGATTTTCGCTCCAGTTGGCCCGCAAGATCTGCTGCCCGGCGCCCAAGGAGCGCGCCTTGGGATCGGTGATGCCGATCTGCGCCAGCTCGGGCTGGGTCATGACGACGAGGGGCGCCGCGGTTGCCGCGCCGGCCTTTTTGCCCTGCAGCAGTTGCAGCAACAGCCTTTCGCCGGCGCGCCGGGCGGCATGGGGGTGATTCTCGCCGGCCGCGCCCCCGACGGCGCTGACGCGCGCGTTGGTGGTGCGGCCAGCGCCGTTGAGCCTGAGCTGACCCGGATGGATCGCATCCATGGCAATGCCGGCCTTGCCGAGCTCCAGCCCCTCCAGATCGGGGCTGCGGCCGGTGGTTACCAGGAGGTGCGAGGCGTCGAGCGGCGTGGCCTCGCCACCGGCATGCTGCAGCTGCACCCCGATCCCCAGCTTGCGCGGCAAAATGGTGGTATCCACTCCCTGGTGGATGGCGACGCCCTCTTCCGCCAGGGCGCGCAAGACAATGGCACGGCTTTCCGCATCCCCTTCGGGCAGGATGGCGCCGGGGGCCACGAGCGTCACCTGCGAGCCCAGCCGGACATGGATCTGCGCCAGCTCGAGCGCTGCGGCATCGCCGCCGATCACGACGAGATGGGTGAGCTTGCGGGTATTGGCGACAATGGTGTCGGGCGTAAAGAATGGCACTTCGTCGAGCCCCCTAATCGCGGGGACAGTGGGCGTGGCGCCGGTCGCCAGAATAAAGTGGTCGGCCCGCAGGCTCGTTTCACCCACAAGCAGGGTTTGCCGATCGGCAAAGGCGGGCGCGCCGGTGACGAGCGTGATCCCCAGCGCCTGCAAGCGTTCACGCGAATGCTCGGGGGCCTGGTCCGCGGCGATCCGGCTCACCGCTTCGCTCACCGCACGATGGTTGATCTTGGGCGCGTCGCCGGCGAGGCCGACAGCGGGACCGGTCCGCCAGCTCTGGGCGCGCGCGGCAGTGCCGGCGAGGGCCGCAAGGGCTACGGCTTGCGTTGCGCCGTCGCCGGGCTCGGGTCGCCCTCGGTCCACCAGCACGACGCTGGCACCAAGCCGACGGGCGCGACAGGCGAGGTCCACGCCCAGCGATCCGGCGCCAATGATGCAGAGATCGGATTTGCTCAGGTTCGCCATTGCCGCTGGCCAAGGTGAAGACACGGGGGTTATGGGGCGATCCGCGCCTGAAAACAACAGCGCAGCGCTGCCCACAGCCGATCTTGCACGAGAGCTTGGTGGCGCGTTGACTTGGCGCCGGGTTTTGCCTATAGACGCCACCAACCGGCACCGTCCGAGCCCCGCGCTTGACCTGTGCCCCCATTTTCTTGCGCAAGCAGAGCCAATAAGAGGAACCGGGCGCAGGCGCGGTTTGATGTTATGAAGCGTACATATCAGCCCAGCAAGCTCGTGCGTGCCCGCCGTCACGGTTTCCGCGCGCGCATGGCAACCAAGGATGGTCGCGCGATCATCAACAAGCGCCGCCGCGACGGCCGCAAGAAGCTCACGGCCTGAGTGCCGCTGGCCGGATGACGGCCGTGGATGAAGCCGTAAGTTCCTTGCGTCGGCTGCGTAAGCGATCGCAGTTTTTGCGGGCCGCCCGGGGTAATCGCGCCGGGCGTTCCGCCTTTTCGCTGCAGGCCATTGCCGCGGCGGATCCTGATGCGGGCATCGGCTTCACCGTTACCAAAAAGACGGGCAACTCGCCCCAGCGCAACCGCATCAAGCGCAGGCTTCGTGCGGCTGCGACCGAATGCGCGCCTTTTTTTCGGCCCGGCCATGATTATGTAATGGTCGGCAGGCCCGAAGCGCTCACCGAGCCTTTCACTAAGCTGGTTAAAGACCTTGGCATCGCCATCGGGCGAGTGCACCAGGAGCGCTCACCTGACCAGCGCAACCCTTCGGGCCGCAATGGCCACCGGAATCCCCGACCATGACAGACAACCGCAACGTGATCATCGCCATCATCCTGAGCATGGTGGTCCTGTTCGGGTGGCAGTTCTTTGTGGCCGGACCGCAGCTGGAGCGTGCGGCACAGCAGGCCCAGATCGCGGCAGAGCAGGCGCAAAGCGAGGCCGCGCTCGCGACCCCGCCGGCAAGTGCTGAAGCGGGCACTGCGGCCACGCCCGGTGCCATTGGCGCCGATGGCAATCCCTCCTATCCCGATCGCGAAACCGCCGTTGCCGCCACGCAGCGCGTTACCATCGACACCCCGGACCTGCTGGGCTCGATCAACCTGACCGGCGCGCGGATCGACGATCTCGAGCTCAAGCAATACCGCGAAACGGTTGAACCCGATTCGCCTATCATAACCCTGCTGACCCCGGCCGGTGCACCCGATTCCTATTTCGTCGAACAGGGCTGGGTTGCCGCAGGCGGCGCCAATGTCGCTCTCCCCACCGCGCAAAGCGTGTGGACGCTTGAGGGCGACAACACCGTTCTGACCCCCGAAACGCCGATCACGCTGCGCTTCGACAACGGCGCGGGCCTTATTTTCCGCCGCACCTTTGCGGTTGACGAGCACTATCTCTTCACCGTCACCCAGCATGTGGAGAATCTGAGCGCCACGCCGGTGTCGCTGTTCCCCTATTCGCGCGTGGTTCGCTACGGCACTCCCCATGTGCAGAACTTCTTCATCCAGCATGAAGGCCCCCATGGCGTGCTGGGCTCGAACAATCTGATTTCGCTCAAATACAGCGATCTGCAGAAGGATCAGCGCCGGCAGCTCGACAATACCCAAGGCTGGCTCGGCTTTTCCGACAAATACTGGGCGACGGCCGTCCTGCCCAATCCGCAGGCCAATATCAACGCGCTGTTCTCCTGGAAGAACAATGCGGGCTATGACGACTACCAGACCAGCTTTGTGGAAACGACGCCGGTCGTCGTGCCCCCGGGCGGCAGCGCGACCCATGAAAGCTATGTGTTTGCCGGCGCCAAGGAAGAAGCGGTCATCGCCTCCTATGAGCAGCAATATGGCTTTGATCGGCTTGAACTGCTGATCGACTGGGGTTGGCTGCACTTCATCACCAAGCCCATGTTCCACCTGCTGACCTTGCTGCATGGTCTGTTGGGCAATTTCGGCCTCGCCGTGCTTGCGGTGACGGTGATCGTCAAGGCGCTGTTCTTCCCGCTGGCCAGCCGCTCCTATGCCTCGATGGCGGCAATGCGGCGCGTCCAGCCCGAGATGAAGGCCATCCAGGAGCGCCTCAAGGACGACCGTCCCGCCCAGCAGCAGGCGATGATGGAGCTCTACAAGAAAGAGAAGATCAATCCGCTCTCGGGCTGCTGGCCGATCCTGATCCAGATCCCGGTGTTCTTCGCCCTTTACACCGTTATCTTCATCAGCCTCGAAATGCGCCATGCGCCGTTCTTTGGCTGGATCCGCGATCTGGCGGCGCCCGATCCGACCAATATCTTCACCCTCTTCGGCCTGATCCCCTGGGATCCGACCGCCCTGCCCCTGATCGGTGGGTTCCTGCATCTGGGCGTATGGCCGGTGATCATGGGCATCACGATGTGGGTGCAGATGAAGCTCAATCCGCCGCCGCCCGATCCGACCCAGGCGATGATCTTCAACTGGATGCCAGTGATCTTCACCTTCATGCTGGGCACTTTCCCCGCGGGTCTGGTGATCTACTGGGCGTGGAACAATACGCTCTCGATCACTCAGCAGTGGTTCATCATGAAGCGCCATGGCGTCGAAGTGAATTTGCTGGGCAACATCCTCGATAGCTTCCGGCGCAAGCCCAAGACGGCCGAGCCACCCAAGGCGTAATCGCCAAACACGACCAATCATGCTAGAGCCCGCCGGAGCCACACCGGCGGGCTCTGCCTTTTGAATGACGAGACCCATGAGCGCACCAGACTATTCGCCCGACATCATCGAAAAAGGCCGCCTGCTGTTCGCGCGCCCCTTTGTGTTCGTCAAAGGCTGCGTGCGCCTTGCCGACCTGCCACCCATGGACAAGGTCGAGATCGCCTTTGCCGGCCGCTCCAATGTGGGCAAGTCCTCGCTGATCAATGCCCTCTGCGGCACGTCGGGGCTGGCGCGCACCTCCAACACGCCCGGACGGACGCAGGAGCTCAATATCTTCGAAAGCACCAGTGCCGAGCTGCGCATCGTCGACATGCCCGGCTATGGCTACGCCAAGGCTCCCGAAGACAAGGTGCGCGCCTGGACCAAGCTCATCCACCAATACCTCACCGGCCGCGCGACCCTGCGCCGGGTTTATGTGCTGGTGGATGGACGCCATGGGCCCAAGGACAATGACCTGACGGTAATGAACGAGCTCGACAAGTCAGCCGTCAGCTACCAGATCATCCTGACCAAGGCCGACAAGCCTTCGGCCGAAGAGCTCAAAAAGGTCATCGCGGCGACCCAGTCGGCGATCGCCAAGCGCCCGGCGGCGCACCCGCAGGTGATCCTCACGTCAAGCGCCAAGGGCGATGGCTTGCGCGAATTGCGCACCGAAATCGCAATGCTGCTCGAAAGCTGAGCCCCGCTCAGCGTTCTGCCAGGAACCGCGTGAGATAGCCCGCCACGGCCCGGCTGTCGGAAGGCGTGGCAAAGGACGCGCGCGCGGCGGCCACCACGCTGTCGGGCGCCAACCCTTCGCGCAGGTCAGCCAGCGCCAGCGCATAGTCGTCGGCAAACTCCGGATGGGGCTGCAGGCTCAGCGCCGCTCCATTGCGATAAACCAGCCCCGCATGAGGCGTGAAAGCCGAGGCGAGGAGCGTTTCGGCTTCCGACGGCGGGGTGATTACCTGATCCTGGTGCGAGCAGCTGACGGCAAGGCTTGCGGGTGCGGCGCCCATGAAGGCAGGCTTGGTGACCACGTCATAGCGCTGACGCCCAAGGCCCCAGCCCTTTTCGGATTTGCGCACCGTACCGCCCAGCGCATCGGCCATGATTTGGTGCCCAAAGCAGACCCCGACCATCGGGGTGCTCCGCCCATAGGCGCGGCGGATAAAGGCGCGCAGCGGCTCGAGCCAGGGCAGATCGTCATAAACTCCCGCCGACGAGCCGGTGATCAGAACCGCCTCAACCCCGTCAAGATCGGGGATTGCCGCGCCATCGGCAACGGGCACCACCTCATAGCGGAAGTCCGCCCCGGCCGCCTCGAACATGCGCTGGAACATGGTTGGATAAGGGGCAAAGCGCGCGCGCAGGGCGTCGGGCACTTCGCCGGTCTGCAGGATGGTCAGTTTCATGGAGATGCCGATCGGAGAACTCGCCGATCCTTATCGGGCAAGCCCAGCGCCCCGGCAAGAGGCCGCTCAGGCGGCCGCCGGGACAAAGCGCAGGGCCACGCCATTGATGCAATAGCGCAAGCCGGTGGGCGCGGGACCATCCTCGAACACATGGCCCTGGTGGCCGCCGCAATTGGCGCAATGCACCTCGGTGCGGGTCATGAAGAGGGAATTGTCCACCGAAGTGCCGATGCCGCCCTCGATAAAAGTATAAAAACTCGGCCAGCCCGTGCCGCTCTCGAATTTGGTCGCCGAGTCGAACAAGGCCTCGTCGCAACCGGCGCAGTGGAAAATTCCGGTGCGATGCTCGTCATTGAGCGGGGAGGTAAAGGCGCGCTCGGTGCCTTCGTGGCGCAGCACATCATAGGCTGCAGGCTCGAGCTTGGCCTGCCATTCGGCATCGGTGAGCTTGAACGGAAACTCGCCTTCAGCCGCAATGCTGCCAGCAGGGCGCAGGATCGAATAGGCGCTCAGAGCCGCCAGCGCACTGCCACCCAGCAAAACGGTTCGACGCGATACGGTCATGGCAAGCTCCTCGGAACGGTAAACCGCCTCTGCGGCGGCGGCGCAGCCCAAAGCAGGGCTGCGGGCATAGTCTAGAAAGCCCCAAATCGGGGCGCATCACAAGATTTGGTGAGGGTCCGCCCATGGGCGAACCCTCTCAGCTCAGGACGGGTGCGGCCGCCCCTTGCTGATTACATATCCGACTTGGGCGTCAGCACGGCGTCGATCACGTGAATCACGCCATTGGACTGGATCACGTCGGCAATCGTGACATTGGCGACGGTGCCGTTCTCGTCGGTAACGGTGACGCCGCCATCAGCAGCGGCCAGGGTCAGCGTGCAACCGCCAACGGTATCGACTTCATGGGTGCCGCCATCTTCCTCGACCATGGCGACGATGTCGGTGGACAGCGCCTTGGCGGGGATCACGTGGCAGCCCAGAATGGTCGCGAGCATTTCCTTGTTTTCGGGCTCGAGGAGCGTATCGAGGGTGCCCTCGGGCAGGGCGGCGAAAGCCTCGTTGGTTGGGGCGAGCACGGTGAAGGGGCCTTCGCCCGAGAGCGTATCCACGAGGCCCGCAGCCTGGACTGCAGCAACCAGCGTGGTGTGGTCAGCGGACTGGCTGGCATTTTCGACGATGTTCTTTTCGGCAGACATGGCTGCGCCGCCCACTTCAGGATTGTCCTGGGCGAAGGCAACGCCGCCAAAGGCGGTGACCGAAAGCATGGCAGTGACAGCAAGAGTTGAGAGCTTCATTGTTGTGTTCCTTCCTCGTCATTGGTGCCCGTTATTGGCTCGGGACAGGGGAAGTTACGGAGGCTCAACACTGCCAGTTTCGACAGTTTCAGCGCTTAAACGCAGAAAACTGCTGAAACTTTTGCTCCACGATTTTCGTACGCGAGCCCCGGGTCACTTCGGCCATGAAAAAGGGCGCAAACCGCGCCCTTACGCCAACGCCAAGGGAAAAAGCTCCCCTGCTAGATGCGGGTGACCTGGCCCTGTGCCACAATCGGCCCCGTGGCTACCCCCGTGGGCGAGCCACCCTTGGGTTCGAGCGTCAACGCCAGGCTCGAGCCTTCGCCCCAATGCTCGAGGATTTCGGGCGACACCTTGACCTCGATGGCCTCGCCGATTGGCACCACGCCCATGGAGATGACGCTGTCATCCTCGATGGCCCAAAGTTCGAGATCCTGGTCGGCAGCGGTGGCCCCCGACAGAGCCGTCAGCCGCAGGGTGCCCGCGCCGTCGTAAAAGGCAAGGAAGCGCACATCGCTGCCCTCGGCCTCGAGCGCCGCCACCAATTGGGTCGTCAGCGCCTCCGCGCTGAGTTCGGGACGCAGCAGATTGGTGCCAATGGCGATCACGGCGATCGCCGCCGCGCCTGCCGCCGCCGCGCGCCAAAAGGCCAGGCTATCCCAGAACCCGGTCCAGCGGCGGGCCGGCTCGGGCTGGCCGAACAGGCGCCCCTCGATCCTTGCCAGCAATTGGGGCGGCACGGGGGTTTCGGCAAATTCGGCGTCGAGGGCGGCAAAATGATCGGTCCAGAAGCGCTCTTCGGCCTGCAGCGCCCGATCATCGGCAATCATTGCCGCGACGCGGCGATGCTCGTTGGGACCGAGCAGGCCGAGCACATATTCGGCGACTAGCGCGCGTCGCCCGCTGGCATCTCCGCCGCTCTGATCACCCATGCTCATGCCGAAAGACACTCTCTTAATCTGAGCAAACTGCGCCGCAGCCAGGTTCGCATCGTGTTCAACGGGATGCTGTGCCGCTGGGCCAGCTCCTCATAGCTAAAGCCGTCGAGATAGGCGCCGCGCACCGCTTCGGCCCGGTCGGGCTCGAGGGTTTGCAGGCAACTATCGATCTGCCCGCGGACCTGGCGATCCGCGGTCGCCTGTTCGGGGTTGGGTGCGTCGTCCGCAATATCGAGCGCTGTGTCGATGTCGTCGGCAACGGGGCGGCGCGCCCGGAGAATATCGAGCGAATGGTTGCGCGCCACGGCCACCAGCCAGCTGATCGGGCTGGTATGGCCAGGAACATAGCGATCGGCGCGCTGCCAGATCTTTACATACACCTCCTGGATGGCCTCTTCGGCTTCCGAGCGGTCCTTCAAGATACGCAGCACGACGCCGAATAGTTTCGCGCTGGTGCGCTCGTAAAGGCTGCGGAACGCCGCGCGATCGCGCAAGGCACAGCGGGAAATCAGCTCGGCGATCTCGGGGCTTGGTGTCTGCATAACCTGTGTTGTAGCGGGCGGCGGCAAATCCGCAAGGGCTCAGCGCATCGAGGCGTTGGCAAATGGCCGATAGCGTCTTTTCCTTTGCCGCGGCATGCTCTAGACCCTCAACCGTCTTTTGGCCCGCTTCGGGGAGAAATGGTCTGTCCATGACGCAGGAAAACAACACAGTCGACCGGTTCTCCCATGATGCGGGGATCCTGGCTCAGGCGCTGCCCTATATGCAGCGCTATGAAGGCAAGACCGTCGTGGTCAAGTATGGTGGCCACGCCATGGGCGACCAGGCCCTCGGCCAGGCCTTTGCGCGCGACATCGCGCTGCTCAAGCAATCCAAGGTCAATCCGATCGTGGTGCATGGGGGCGGGCCGCAGATTGCGTCCATGCTCAAAAATCTCGGCATCGAATCCAAGTTCGAAGGTGGCCTGCGCGTCACCGACCAGCGCACCATGGATGTGGTGGAAATGGTGCTGGCCGGCTCCATCAACAAGGAAATCGTCGCCCTCATCAATGCCGAAGGCGAATGGGCGATCGGTCTCTGCGGCAAGGACGGCAACATGGTCTTTGCCCGCAAGGCCGAAAAGAAGGTGCGCGATCCCGGCTCCCATATCGAGCGCGTGCTCGATCTGGGTTTTGTCGGTGAGCCGGTGGAAGTGGACCGCACCCTCCTTGACCTGCTCGCCCGCTCCGAGATGAT